>CAZHPJ010000372.1:0-3342 GCA_964534585.1 uncultured Sandaracinaceae bacterium
GGCGGCCGGCGAGGTTTTGGTGGTGCCAGATGGCTCGGTAGAGCGGGTCGAGCTCGGGGATCCAGAAGCGGTTTGGGGTTTCCTCGACTGGTGTCGTCGCGCCGAGCGTGAGCTCTGCCGTGATGACGCCGGCTCCTTCGGAATAGGTACGGCGGGCTAGGATTGTGCCGCAGGCATCGACGATTTGCGTTTCTCCCATCAACTGTGTGCGGGTTGGCGCGGTGGCGCCCGCGAAAGGCGTCAGCAAAAAACGGCCCTCGATGAGAGAAGCATGGGCGGCGTGTAGCAGAGGCGCGCCGACCAGGCGGGCGAAGGTGCCGGGTGTCGCACGCATGAGCTCCGCGTTCTTTTCGTGTTGCTCGCGCCAGTAGGCTCTGGCCCAAGGCCAGCCGGGCTCGGACCACCAGTGGCTGCCCGTCATCAGAAGGCCGACCTTCGAACGGAGGCGGCGGACGGTTTGGGTGCGAATAGTTTCCCAGCAGACGGCGGCACCGACCGGCCCGAGCGCGGTTTCAAAGAGGCCATCGTCTGCTCCGCCCACGTAGAAAGCGTTTTCGACCATGGTAGGGATATCTTTGTCGTGGCGGTGCAGGGTGCCGTCGGGCTCTGCGAGGAGATAGGTGTTGAACACGTCCTCGCCACGCTGTTCGAGATAGGAGCCGCCGATCCAGACGCCGTGTTCGCGGGCGATGTCCCGGAGCATTGCGGAAGCGGCGCCATCCGGCGGCAGAGAGCAGGTGTAGAGACGCTCGTCGTAAACGATTGGCGTGGTGAAGAATTCGGGCAAGGCGATGATCCGCGCGCCCGTCCTGACAGCCTCGACGGCTAGAGAGTGCGCATGCTGCAGGTTCCAGGTGACCTCACCGAGCCGCGCCTCTACCTGCACGGCGGCCACCTTCAGGGGTTCATTTGGATCGACATCGCTCGACACGACCCGAGCGTACCCCAATCGCGATTCATGGTCGCCCTATTCGATCGACCAAATGATCGACGTACGCCCTCACGCGGAGGGGTAAATAGCGGCGGCGAGGGTACACGGCGAGGACGGACCAGCGAAGGGCGACGGCGCCTGGAAGAACCTGGCGCAGCTTGCGTGCGCGGAGGGCTTCGCGGACTACGAACTCAGGGACGAGCCCAATCCCGAGGCCGTCGATGGCGAGATCGCGAATCGCATCCGGATTGTTGACGCGCAGCGGGCCGTCGACTGTCACGGTTTCGGGCTTGCCGTCCGTTCGGAAACGCCATCGCTGCTGATCGCGAAAGTTGGTGTCGACGAGGCAGTCGTGCTCGCGTAGGTCGGCGGGCTTCTTCGGAGTGCCTCTACGGCGCAAGTACGACGGAGCCGCGACGGCCACGATGGGCACGGGCGCGATCCGCCGGGCGACCAGAGACGAGTCGCGCGGGTCGGTGACGCGGATGGCGACGTCGATGTTCTCTTCGACTAGATCGACCATGCGGTGGGTAAGATCGAGGTCGATGGTCACGTCGGGAAAGCGCGCGATGAAGTCTTTGGTCATGATGTGGAGGTAGTGCGAGGCGAGTCCCGGGGGAGCGCTGACGCGCAACGGGCCGCGCGGTGCAGCCACGCCCTCCCGGAGCGAGACCTCGAGCGATTGGATCTCGCCAAGGACGTCGGTGCATCGTTCACGGTAGGCGCGCCCGGCCTCGGTCAAGCTCAACGAACGAGTCGTGCGTCGCAGGAGCTGGACGCCGAGATGATCCTCGAGCGCGTTCACGTACTTGCTGACGACCGCCTTCGAGCGCCCCCACTGCCGAGCAGCTGCGGTGAAGCTGCCGGCATCGACCACGCGCACGAAAGCCTCCATGGTGAGCAAGCGATCCATTGTTCACGAATCATAAACAATTATTCTACTCTTTGCCTAATTGTTTATGATCGGAACGCGCCCCAGGGTACCAGCATGACCAATGCAAAAACCTTAGAGCTCATTGCCACGGGCGATGCGGCGTGACCTATCGTAGCGACGTCGCATTTACCCCCGCGGTCAAGGCAGCGCAGGAGGCGCGTGGATCGAGGGCCGGTTATGAAAACGCGATGATGCGGCACGACTGGGAGAGCCGCGTCACACCGTCGCTCGAAGCATTCATCGCGGAACGAGACTCATTCTACCTCGCCACGGCATCGAGCGACGGACAACCGTACATCCAGCACCGGGGCGGCCCCAAAGGGTTTCTCAAGGTGCTTGACGAGCGCCGCCTCGGATTCGCTGACTACCGGGGAAACCGCCAATACATCTCGGTCGGCAACCTCAGCGAGAACGACAAAGCGTTCCTCTTTCTGATGGACTACCCGAATCGCCGGCGGATCAAGATCTGGGGCCGCGCCGAGATCGTAGAAGGCGACGGTCAGCTATTGCGGCGGGTGGCCGACCCCAACTACGACGCCCACCCGGAGCGCGCGATCGTGTTTCACATCGAAGCCTGGGACTCGAACTGCCCTCAGCACATCGTGCCGCGCTACACCTCGGAGGAGCTCAGAGCCTACCGACCTCAGTGGCGGTAAGGCCGTCTATTCGAATCAGCGTGTAGCGCATCCGATAGAGCTCATCGCCGGTCTTCCAGTCCGCGTCGGCCTCGTTGATGCGTCGCTGTGTTCGATTTGGCCTTTCCGTGAGTGGCTTGCCACGGCACGGATCGTCGCTGGCCCGGGTGATCCGGGCCCCTTCGAGCCAGGTCTTCAGTTGCCTGTACGACTCGTCGCCGCGTTGCACCGGCGTCACGTCGGAGATTCGGGTTGCGAGCTTCTCGACGGAATGGAGTCGAATGAAGTACGTGCGCCCGGCCACGAGGTCGAGCTCGATGCGGTGGTTGTTGTAACCCGTAACGTACAAAGTGTGCTTCCCCGGATTCATCGGGATGACCTCGGCTTGGCGGCCACCCACCTCGGCCACACATTCCTTGCTCCGGTCGAACACGAGGTAACGCATCGTGCGGTCGGCGCGAAGGTTCTGAATGAACACCACGCGCGCCTCCCCTTCAGGCGCAACGAAAGCCGACTTGCCATCCGCATCGGCGGAGCGCGGACTCGCCAGAGCCTGCATGGCTACGAGTAGAAGCGAGATGAACAGGGCTTGGTGCGTGGTCTTCACCTCGTGCTCCTGACACAATTCCAGCGAGTTGCGAGGTAGCTCAGAGAACGGTGGCGGGAGATTGGCGCCGGTGCACGCTGCCGGTCATTGCACGCAGATGATCGTGACGTCGTCCGAGTTGTTGTTGTCGTTGCACTCTGTCGTCGTGCGCCCGCCTTGACCGTCGTCGTTGACGACCATGGTGATCTTGCCTTGGATGTCCACAGCGATGACGCACGAGACTTCGAGGCAATCC
>CAZHPJ010000373.1:0-3295 GCA_964534585.1 uncultured Sandaracinaceae bacterium
ACGACGTATCCTTCGCCGAGCGCCGCTCGCCCGCTTCCGTATCCGGTCATGCTCCGCATTGGACGCCTACTCGAGCCCGCGCTTGTGCTTGATCTGATCCATCACCTTGGCGTACTCGATCTCGAATGCCGTGGTCCCCTCTTGGAGGTTCTTGATCTTCGATCGCACCTCAGCGTCGAGCCCGGTCTCGACTTCCATGCGCCGTCGCAAAATGGGGGTCATCTTCTTTCGCAGCGTGACGTCGTCGGCGTAAATCTCGATTACGTTGGCGCTGTGGAAGAGCATGTTGAGCAGCTGGTCGACCAGGTAGGGCAGGACTTCGTCCTGTTGCGGGAAGCCCATCTCTTTCGCGAGGCGTTGCCGCATGCGGCCGAGCTTGGAATAGCCGAGCCCCTCGCGCTCCATTCGGTCTTTGGCCTCGTCGATCATCTGGCGTTCCCGCCGAACGTACTCTTTGAGAACCGCCTCGAGATCGAGCCTGACCTCGGCGATATCCTCGACTTCGATGTCTTCTCGAGCCGTGAGCTCCCGGACCAGATCGTCGACAATAGGGCCAATTTTTCCTGAATAAAGTCGCATATTTATGATGACGGTCCTCGACCCGGAGCGACCCCTTCCGAATGCGGCGACACTAGCTAAGCCCGTCCTTTTGGTCAATACGAAGGAAGAAAGGAGCTTTTTTCGTGATTTTGTGAAAATGCGTCTTGACGGTAATCCTGTATTCATGCACCATGCCGTTAAGGCTGTAAGTATGGATTCTAACGCTCCCGCACTGCAAAACGGCTCCGGCGCACGACGATTGCGCACGACAGAAGAACGCCGGTTCAGAATTCTCGCACGCTGCAGCGTGTTCGAGGTGCTGACCGCGGAGCTGCGAGAGCGCGTCTTGAGCGGAAGCGCGCTGGTCGACGCCGATCGCCGCGAATCCCTGTGCATGCCTAGCGACCCGGCGATCTTCGCGATCGGAAGCGGTCGCGTTCGGCGGGTACGCCGCACACCGGAACGAGAATTGACGCTCGGCTACTACGGCCCCGGAGATCTGATCGGTGAAATGTCGCTGGTCGACCCGGAGGCGCGCCTCGAAACGGTGGTTTTGGATTATGTGGAAGCGCTACGCATTCCGCCTCGTCTCATCAAAACGGTGATGAGCGAGGACCTGGAGTTCGCTTCCGCTATGCATCGATTGATGGGGGAACGCCGCCTGCTCGCAGAACGGCGAATCGATGCACTGCTCACGCGGAGCGTAGAATCGCGTGTTGCAGAATTTCTACTCGATGCGTCCTCGCGACACGGGATTCCCGATTCACGGGGGATCCTGGTGGGTGTCAAGTTCACCCATCAGGAGATAGCGAGCTATGTAGGCTCGACTCGGGAAACCGTCACACTGGTGCTCGGCGCCTTTAAAAGGGCAGGCGTGATCGCAACCGATCATCGCCGCGTCGTCATCAGAGACGTTGCAGGACTGCGCAAGAGGGTCTGACATCGAAGGGGAGCGTCCGAACGGCGCGCGGCCTGGGGGGGCCGCCGCCGGACGGACGGTTTTTAACCCGGACCGGTTCCGGTCCCCGGCCCCGGTCCTCGGCCCCGGTCTCTCTCTCCCCCCTACAGCAGGTCGTCGTCTTCGTTCAGCTTCTTTTCCATGCGGTCGATCAAGCCGTCCCAGCCCTCTTCCCTGATCACTCTGCGGAACTGGCGCTTGTAGTTCTTCACCAAGCTCACCTCGTCGGTGAAGATGTCGAAGACCTGCCACTCTTTGCCGGCGGGGCTCATGCTGTAGTCGATGGAGATGGGGGGTTGGCGTTTCTTTTTGACCGAGCGGGCCGACGACTTCACTTTGATACCGGTTTCGATCGGCTCGGTGCCGACCCACTTCACCTTGTACCGGAGCGTCGATTCCATGTTGCGTTGGTACTGACGTTCCACGAGTTGGCGGAGGAGGCTTACGAAACGGGCGCGCTCGCGGGGGGAGCGTTTGTCCCACTCCTTGTCGAGGGAGAGCCTGGTTAGGCGCTGGTAGTCGAGGAACTCGCCCAGCAGCTCGGTGAGCTCCTCGGCTCGCTTCGGGGTGTCCGGCTTTCGCAATACCTGTCGCACCTTGTTGTGCTTGATGCGGATGAACTTCTCGGCCCTTGCTGCTTCAGCGTCGCTGACGCCGGCCCCGGCCCCGATCAGGGCGGTGCCGGTCGGCGTTTCTTCGGCAGCGGCGCTGCCTGCGAGCCACAAGGAGCCTACGATGAGGCATGAAGCTATGGATAGACGAGTCATATGTTCCTTGTAGACGGCACTCCTGGACGGTTTATTCCTCGCAGTCCACTGGGCGCCAGCCCTTTTGCGACACGAGCGGCATGTTCGTGGCTTTTTCCATGCCCGCGATAGCGAGGTTGTACTCGGCTGTGGCCATGAGGCGCTTCGAGCGGGCGCTGAAGTACGCTTCGATCGCATCGACCAGCTCTCTGGCATCGGTTGTGCCGACCTCGTAACCCTGGCCCGCCGACACGAACCACTTGCGGGTCTCCTTTTCTGCACGCGTCCAGCTCTCGAGCCGCCGCTTGGCGTCCTGAAGGAGCTCGAAGAGGGCGGTTACTTCGATCTCGATGCCTTGTTCCGCTTCTGCCGTCTTGGCCTTCAACGATGCGATCTCGGCTTTCGCTGCTTTGACCCTCGCGTTGGTTCCGCCGAAGTCGAGCTTCCATCGGGCGACCAAACCCACGAAGGCGCTTACGTAGTTCCCTCGGTCGATGATGAAAGGGTTGTCGATGTCGGTGATGCCGGGCGTTCTCCCGAAGCTCGCGCGTAGGGCGAGGATGATGTCGGGCAGGTAGCCGGCTCGCTTGACGACGAGGTTTGCGTCCTTTGCGGACTTGGCCGCTTCGAGCTGGTGCAGCGCTGGGCGATTCTCAATGGCTCGTTCGACGTGCTCACCGAGCTCGAGGACTTCGCTCTGCACGGCTTCGAGCGGGCATTCGGGAACGATGGCGGGCTTGAGGCCAGAGAGGATCTCGAGGGCCGCCCGGGCCGACGCTTCCAGCCTCAACGCCTCCGACTCGCGCGACTCGATTTCGGACAAGGCTGACACGAGGCGCCAGTAGTCCGTTTGCTTCACGCGCGGGTCGTCCGCTTGGAGTCGCGCGTCGAGCTTGTCGACAGCTTTCCGGAGCTTGTTCTTGCCCTCCGAGATCATCGCCTGCAGGGCGAGGGAGAGCTGCGTGCCGAAGCACGCGCGGCGCACGTCGAACCCCCCGCGCGCCAGCGTCCGGCCACGCACGCGCCCCGTTGCCATGATGCCTGCCGACGC
>CAZHPJ010000374.1:0-3294 GCA_964534585.1 uncultured Sandaracinaceae bacterium
CCCCACTCCGGTGCCCGTTGCTGTGATAAACGCGCCCTTCATTTGCTGGCCTCCCGCTGTTCGCGCTGTTCGTCACGAACGAGCGACGCGAATGCGCCGATCGCTCGTTCGATGTGTTCTGGTCGATGCGTAGCCATTGGCGTGAGCCGGAGTCGGGCGGTTCCCTCTGGAACCGTCGGTGGCCTGATCCCCTGCACGAAGACTCCTCGGTCGAGAAGCTTTGCCGAGAGCTGCATTGTACGATCGTTTTCCCCGATTAACACGGGGAGAATCTGACTATCTCCTGGAGGGATCTCGAAGCCCAGCACACGGAGCTCCGCGCGAAGTCGATCGGCGTTTGCGAAGAGGGTTGCGCGTGCTTCGTCTGCTTCGCGCACTAACTGCAATGCGGCGATTGCGGCGCGCGCGAGCATCGGCGGCGGAGCGGTCGAATAGACGAAGCTTCTCGCGCGATTGCGGATCAGTGAGACGACCTCATGGCTTGCGGCGGCGAAGGCTCCTGCAACGCCGAATGACTTGCCAAGGGTTCCGACGACGACGTCGGGTTCGACGCCTTGCGCGGCCGATAGGCCCCGACCGTTCGGCCCGAGCACTCCTAGGGCGTGCGCTTCATCGACGAGGAGCCCCGCATCGTACGAATGAGCGAGTGAGTTGATTTCACGGAGAGGTGCGGTCACGCCATCCATCGAGAAGAGAGAGTCGGTGATGATCAGAGCCCGTCTCGCTCGAGGCCGATATTCTCTCAGGAGAGACTCGAGGTGATCGACGTCTCGGTGCGAATAGACATGAACCTTCGCCCGGGAGAGGCGAGCTCCGTCGATCAGGCTGGCGTGATTCAAAGCGTCGCTGAAGAGCGCGTCGCCGGGGCCGACCAGTGCCTGAACCGTTCCCACGTTTGCGGCGTAGCCGCTCGAGAAGAGAGCAGCAGCGGGAGCTCGAAGGAAGTCGGCGAAAGCTGCCTCGGCGTCACGATGTGCGTCCATCGTTCCTGTGATCAGCCGGGACGCGGCGGCACCGACGCCCTCCTCGCGGGCGGAGGCTTCGGCGGCGGCAGCGATCGCCGGATGTTGGGCCAGACCCAAATAGTTGTTGGAGCACAGGCAGAGGACGGGGCGACCGTTGATCTCGACCTCGGGGCCCTGGGGGCCCGAAATCCGTAGGGGTCTACGCAAGAGGCCAGTAGCCTCGAGGTCGGAGAGGGCCTCGTGGATTTGGGTCTGAAAGGCCATTGCTGGAATCTAAGCCTACCGTTCCTCGGGGGTCAAACGCGCCCGATTGGCCAACGTTGCACGTGAAACATTCAGAGCTTGGGCCTGCCCTCCCGGGACCTGTTGCACGTGAAACATTCAGAGATCGAGGTCCTCGCGGGGATCCTTCTCGAAAGCGTCTTGGACCGTCTTCAGGGCCTCTTCGACCCCTTCCGAATGCCCGTCGGGGAGCACGATCTCCAGGTGGGCGATCAGGTCCCCCTGTGGCTTTCCCTTGTGCTGAATTCCCTTCCCACGGAGCCGCAGCTTCGACCCGCTCTGGGAACCCGCCGGGATGGAGAGTTGAACGCTCCCTTCCGGCGTTGGCAGGTTCACCTTCGCCCCCGAGTAAGCCTCCCACGGAGTCACGGGGACCCTGACGTGGAGCTGTTTCCCGCGTATCGAGAAGTGGGGATGTTTCCGCACTTTGACCCGAAGGACCAGGTCGCCAGGGGGACCACCTTGGATGCCCTGGCCTCCCTGCCCGCGAAGACGGATCTTGCCCCCGTTCCGGACTCCGGCGGGCACCCGGACCTTCAGCGTCCGTTCGCCTTCCGTTGAGCGGAGGCTAAGCTCCTTGGTACAGCCGAGGACCGCATCACGGAAATCGACCGTCACCTCGGACTCGAGGTCCGCGCCCCGCTGTGGAGCCCGAACATAAGCACCGCGGCCGGGTGCTACGCCACCAAAGAGATCCTCGAGATCGAACTCGACGTGGCCCGCGCGGCCACGGCCTCTCCGGCCACGGGTCGCTGCGCCGAAGATGTCTCCGAAGTCGAATCCTCCGAACCCGCCGGCTCCCTGGGTTGCCGCCCGATACGTGTCCGGGTCGAACCCTTCCCGAAGGCCCATTTCCCCGAACTGATCGTACAGCTTCCGCTTCTCCGCATCGGAAAGTATGGTGTACGCCCCCGATACGTCTTTGAAGCGCTCCTCTGCCTTCTTATCGTCGGGGTTGCGATCCGGGTGCAGCTCTTTGGCAAGCCGCCGGTAGGCCTTCTTCAGCTCCGCCGGGCTAACCTCCCGTGACACCCCCAGAATCTCGTACAAATCGCGGTCAGCCATAGTCGCTCAACATAACCATTCGAGGACTTCTTTCAACGAGCGCCCAGCAACGATATGGGCGAATGAGTCTGCAATTCCCTCGGTAACGGACAAGTATGTCGTATTTTCGCCAATACATAGCCATCTTAGCCCGCCCGAGGGCTCTCATAGCCCTTCTTGCTGCCTTCGGGACTGCATGATACTCGCTCGCCATGGCCTTGGTCGATGTTAGCCGCCTTCCGCAGCATGTCGCCATCATCATGGACGGCAATGGGCGATGGGCTCAGGCGAGAGGCGAAGCACGCACGGCGGGGCACGAGCGAGGCGCGGATGCTGTGCGTGCAACGATGCGCGCTGCGCGACGGCTCGGTATCCCCGCGCTGACCTTGTACGCGTTCAGCGAACAGAACTGGGATCGACCCCAAGCGGAGATCAACGCGCTCGTCGATCTGCTGTGCGAGTGCTTGGTGTCCGAGCGCAACGAGCTCGTCGACAACGAGATTCGATTGTCCGCGATCGGCCGCCTGCACAAGCTTCCGCAACATGCGCAGTCGCGACTGCGATCGCTCAGCTCGGAGACCGAGTCGCATGCAGGCATGACGTTGACGCTTGCGCTCTCGTACGGTGGACGCGAAGAGTTGATCGACGCGACGCGCGAGCTCGCGAGCAAAGCGCGCGATGCGGAGATCGACCCTAGCGACATCGATGAAGCAGCGGTCGCTCAGTTGTTGCCGTCGATGGATGTCGGTCCCGTCGACTTGTTGATCCGTACAGGTGGAGAACAACGGATCAGCAACTTCCTCCTGTGGGGATCCGCCTACGCCGAGTTCTATTTCACGAACGAGCTCTGGCCCGATTTCGATGCAAATTCGCTATATTGCGCGATTCAGGCATACCAGGGACGGGAGCGGCGCTTCGGCCTCGTTCCGGACGCCGAGCGGAACGGGACCGTCAGCGACGCATGCAAGGAATTGGAGCGTGCAATATGAACGACACGATCGAG
>CAZHPJ010000375.1:0-3283 GCA_964534585.1 uncultured Sandaracinaceae bacterium
GTGAGCCGCCCGCCATCTTGCAAATGCCGAACTGAGTCTTCCGAAAACAGACCCGTATCGAGCATGGTTTGAAGCCTGTCCTCGACGTGCTCGCGGTAAAACCCCGGGATCCGGCTAGTCACGGATGGTGGTTGCTTGGACATCAATGCATCTTTCTTCGTTGCTCGCTAGGACTCCCGGTGGACGGTGGCACGCGCGACCGTAATCAGTGCATCTCTCGCGCGGCTCTCGGGCAGAGCGCCCAATTCCGAGCAGGCCGCGTCGGCCTTGTGAATGGCGAGCTCGCGGGTCGACTCGAGGGCACCCGTGTGATTGAGCGCGTACAACAAGCGCGACTTCGCCTCTTCTGGGACCTCGTCTGCGGGGCTCACGACCAATTCTTCGAGAACTGATCGAAGCGAGGGGTCCCGCTCGAGGGCGACGATCACCGGGTGAGTCATCTTGCCTTCGCGCAGGTCCGTGAACGGCGACTTTCCGATGGTGGAGCCGTCGCCCACATAGTCGAGGTGATCGTCGATCAACTGGAACGCGACCCCGAGGTGGAGCCCATACTCTTCGAGCGCCTTACACGCCTCCGCGTCGAGACCGCCTGCACGCGCGCCAGCAAACATCGCCCAGCGGAAGAGCGCGGCCGTCTTACCCTCGACGACCTGCATGTAGGTCCGCATGCGCGCATCGACGCGGCCACGGTTCTCGAGCTGGATCGCTTCTGCGAAGATCATCTCGTCGATGATGTCGAACAGCCGCACCAAGACGTCAGGCATGTCGGCAGCGCGCACGCGGCGCAGCGCATCCACGAGCAGCCAGTCGCCGGCAAAAATCGAAGCCGCGTTGCCATACTGCGTGCGCGCAGCGGGCTTGCCGCGGCGTTGGTCGCCGGCGTCGACGACGTCGTCGTGCAGCAGGGTAGCGCAATGCACGAGCTCGACCGCCACCCCGAACTCGCGGGTCCTGTCATCGAGGCCTTTCCCCAGCCGTGATGCCAAGGCCACGCACATTGGACGGAGCCGCTTGCCCGGAATCTCGACCAAATGGTGGGCGCTCTTGTGGACCACGCTCCCCCCAACCGAGAGGCTCTGGATACCCTCCTCGAGCGCCGCCATGTCCCACTTCACCAAATCGGCGAGGTCGGCCAAGCGGGCGGAAAGGTCTCCGAGCCCCTGCGAATCGCACACGGCCTGCAGGCTGGTAAGCACGTCCGCTGAGGAGTCCGATCGGACCGCCGCTATCAGCGACATCGCAAGCCTCCGCTGAGTCTCCCGTGATGCATCAGTCTTCTTCTTCGGCGGATCGGAGATCGGCCGGGTTGATCATCCGGCCCGCTACCAGCAGCCCGACAAGCCGTTCGCCGGCCTTTGATAGCGCACTAAGCCGCGAAAGTCGCTTGCGCATGTAGTCCACGCGTCGCCGGTCCGCCCCAGCCAGCTGGCCGCGGGTCTCATCGAGATGCCGCTGTGCGTCACCGAAGGCGTCGATGGCCTCGCGTACTAGATTCAGCTCCCGGCGCTCATAGACACGGCGAAGGAGCTTCCAAACGCTACTTTCCGCCTCGTAAAAGTCCTTTCGTTCGCCCGGACGCCAGGTCTTGCGGACCGCACCCCAATGGACCAGCTCTCCGAGGGACAGGCTCACCGCGCTACTGCTCAACTGAAGGGTTTCCGAGAGGTCGGCGGTCGTCATCGGTGTGGGAGAGAGATAGAGGATCGTCCAAAGCCGGCCCATGTGGCGCCGAAATCCCCAAAACTCCATCAGCCGACCCATTGCATCGGCCGCTTTCAGCTCAGCCTCGCGCCACAAGGGCTGAGAATCATTAGGATCTTGTTGTTTTGCGGCAGCGCTCGGCACTCGGATAGCTCAGTTCCTTCAAATGTTCTTGAACAGACGTAGGGCCGGGGCTGCACCCCGTCAAGCCAACGGGCGAAGTGGCAGAACCCGCGTGCCTGAGTGCTAGGCTTCGCAGCCCCCATGAGCAGAAAACTCAACAAGTACAGCAGTCGGATCACCCAACCCCCGTCGCAAGGCGCATCGCAAGCCATGCTGCACGCGACGGGTCTCACCCGCGCCGACATGGAAAAAGCCGAAGTCGGCATCGCCTCGGTTTGGTACGAGGGCAACAGCTGCAACATGCACCTGAACGACCTCGCCGCCGTGGTGAAGCGCGGGGTCGTCGACGCAGGTTTGGTCGGCATGCGGTTCAACACCATCGGAGTGTCCGACGGAATGTCGATGGGCACCGACGGAATGAGCTACTCGCTCCAGTCGCGCGACCTGATCGCCGACTCGATCGAAACCGTGATGAGCGCGCATTGGTACGACGCAAACATCTCGATTCCCGGATGCGACAAGAACATGCCGGGCTGCATGATGGCGATCGGCCGGCTCAATCGCCCCGCGCTGATGATCTACGGGGGAACTATACGCGCCGGCCATGGAAGCGAAGGAGAGAAGCTGGACATCATCTCGGCGTTCGAGTCGTACGGAGAGCTCCTCGCAAAATCGATCGACGAGAACAAGCGCCTCGACATCATCGAGCACGCGTGCCCGGGTGCGGGTGCGTGCGGTGGGATGTACACCGCGAACACGATGGCTTCTGCAATCGAAGCGATGGGCATGTCCCTGCCGTACAGCTCATCCACACCGGCGGAAGATTCTGCCAAACACCAGGAATGCCTGCGCGCCGGACAAGCGATCAAGCACCTGCTCGAAAAGGACATCAAGCCGCGCGACATCATGACGCGCGAGGCCTTCGAAAACGCGATGGCGACTATCATGGCGCTCGGTGGTTCGACGAACGCGGTATTGCACCTGGTGGCGATGGCGCGTGCGGTCGATGTGCCTTTGACCATCGACGACTTCCAAACCGTCAGTGATCGCGTGCCATTTCTAGCGGACCTCAAGCCGAGCGGGCAATACGTGATGGAAGACCTGCACGAGGTTGGCGGCACGCCGGCGGTGCTTCGGTATCTATTGGCGCACGGAGCGCTTCACGGGGACTGCCTCACCGTGACCGGACAAACGCTTGCGGAAAACCTCGCGAATCTCCCCGACCTCGCCGAGGGACAAGACGTCATCCATCCTTGGGATGCGCCGATCAAGAAGACGGGTCACCTGACGATTCTTCGCGGCAGTCTCGCGCCGGACGGGTCGGTTGCAAAGATCACCGGTAAGGAAGGGTTCCACTTCAAGGGTCCGGCCAAAGTGTTCGACCGCGAGGAGGACATGCTGGCGGCGGTGGAGCGCGCCGAGATCGGCAAAGGCGACATCGTGGTCATTCGCTACGAGG
>CAZHPJ010000376.1:0-3280 GCA_964534585.1 uncultured Sandaracinaceae bacterium
CTACAGTTCGGCTCGTTCTTGCAGTCTACGCCGCATCCATCGAATGGCGTGAGATTGCCGTCGTCGCATTGCTCGGTGCCTTCACGGGTGCCGTCGCCACACTGAGTGGGCTCGCACGCCGCACCCGGAGTGTCGCACTTGAATCCGCCCTCGAGTTGACAGTCGGCCGAGCATCCGGGGGTGCCCGCGTTGCCGTCGTCGCACTGCTCGAAACCGGCGACGATCCCATCGCCGCATTCGGTCGCCGCACAGGCCACACCAGGAAGAAGGCATGTCCAGCCGTTCTCTCGCTCACAGGTCGCGCTACATCCGTCGGCGCCCGCTCCGTTGCCGTCGTCGCAATTCTCGGGCGGGTCGATGCGCGAGTCCCCGCAGACGATCTGGATGCACAACGCGCCGGCAGTGGGGCAGCGATACCCGGGTTCGATCATCATGCAGTCGGCCGAACATCCGTCGCCGTCGTCGTTGTTCCCGTCGTCGCACGCCTCGACGGGGTCGCGCACGCTATCACCACAGTCCAACGGCATGACGCCGCCGGTCCCGCCGTTGCCGCCAATGCCAGCGCCTCCGCCGGTCCCGCCGTCACCTCCGATGCCGCCAGCGCCGCCAGCGCCGCCGAAACCTCCGATGCCGCGCCCGCCGGTCGAACCCGATTCACCCGAGCAACCAGAAATGAGAAAAGCCAAGGCGAGGCACAGCCCCGCCGCCCCTGTTAAGAAACGAACACACCCCATTCCTTCATCCTAGGTGTTGGGGGAGACGACCGCCAAGGAGCAGGCCCCGGGCAAGCCCTTACCGGCCGGAATTCCGGTGAGCAATCTCCCGATCTAGCCAAGCAACTTCGACTATAGTCGCACGATTCAGCCGGCACGGAGGTACGTCATGGCAAAAAAGGAAGTTGTTGCGTTTGGGCCTTTTAAGGATTTTATCGCCGATGGCGTTCGCGTGGGGGACACGATCCATCTATCAGGAGCGGTGAGCGTGGATGAGCGAGGGCAGACGCTGCACGCCGGCGATATCGTCAAGCAAGCGCGACATGCCTACGCGCACATCGCCAAAGTCCTCGAGAAGTTTGGGGCCACGATGGACGACATCACCGACGAAACTCTCTTCGTCACCGACATGAGCGCCGTGCTCGGGGATCGAGAAAAGACGGGCGCCTTTTTCGGAGCACGCGCTGCAGCGTACGGCGGCAATCCCCAGGTGAGCCAAACGCTCATCGGTGTCGCCGAGCTGGCGGCGCCGGATCTCATGATCGAGGTCAAAGTCATCGCACACGTATAGCGCGCGAGCTTCGGTTCCCGTTGACCTGCTGGAAATCGGACGCTAAACCACACCTTCCGGACCGAACGAACAGGAGAGATGCGCATGAAACGTCCACCTTGGTTCTCTGTACTGCTAGCCGTCGCGCTGGTGTCGCCGATCGGCACGGCTGCCGCGGAAGATGGTGCCACCGGAAAGAAGCCCAATATCCTCGTCATCTGGGGCGACGACATCGGCCAGTCGAACATCAGCGCGTATACGATGGGGCTGGTTGGGTACCGCACACCGAACATCGACCGGGTAGCTGCCGAAGGGATGATCTTCACCGACTACTACGGCGAGCAAAGTTGCACGGCAGGCCGCTCATCGTTCATCACAGGTCAGAGCGTTTTCCGAACCGGGCTGAGCAAGGTTGGGATGCCAGGCGCCAAGCAAGGATTGAAATCCGAGGATCCCACGATCGCCGAGCTCTTGAAACCCCACGGCTATGCGACAGGTCAGTTCGGCAAGAACCATCTCGGTGACAAGGACGAGATGCTGCCGAGCAATCACGGTTTCGACGAGTTCTTCGGCAACCTCTACCACTTGAACGCCGAAGAGGAGCCCGAGCACGAGGACTACCCCAAGAACCCCGAGTTCAGAAAACGCTTCGGGCCGCGCGGGGTCATCCACAGCTACGCCGATGGCCGCATCGAAGACACGGGCCCGCTTACCAAGAAGCGCATGGAGACCATCGACGACGAGACCGTGGCAGCCGCAATCCGGTTCATCGAGCAGGCGAACAAAGACGGAAAGCCGTTCTTCGTGTGGTGGAACGGCACGCGGATGCATTTCCGCACCCACGTCAAGGCGGAGCACCGCGGCATCTCTGGTCAAGACGAATACGCCGACGGAATGGTCGAGCACGACATGCACGTCGGCGAGCTCCTTCAGGCGCTCGACAGGCTCGGACTCGTGGACGACACGATTGTCTTCTACAGCACGGACAACGGCCCGCACTACAACACGTGGCCCGATGCCGCTGCGACCCCGTTCCGAAGTGAAAAGAACACCAACTGGGAAGGCGGCTGGCGCGTACCGGCGATGGTGCGCTGGCCCGGAAAGATCAAAGCTGGCTCGGTTTCGAACGAAATCATGCACCACATGGACTGGTTGCCCACCTTCCTTGCCGCGGCTGGCGAGCCCGACATCAAAGAAAAGCTTCTGAAGAAAAAGAAGCGTCGCCAAAAGGGCTTCAGGGTGCACTTGGACGGCTACAACACGCTCCCCTACCTCACCGGCCAGGAAGAGAAAGGACCCCGTAAGGAGATCTTCTACTTCTCGGACGACGGCGATCTAACGGCGCTGCGCTATGGCGACTGGAAAGCGATCTTCATGGAGCAAAAGACAGCGGGCACACTGCGGGTTTGGATGGACCCATTCATCCTGCTGCGCGTACCCTTGTTTTTCAATCTACGTCGAGACCCCTACGAACGGGCAGAGGTCACCTCGAACACATACTACGACTGGATGATCGACCGGGCTTTCTTGCTCTACGGGGCGCAAGCGATCGTCGGTAACTTCCTGCAGACTTTCAAGGAGTTCCCTCCAAGACAGAAAGCGGCGAGCTTCACCATCGACCAGGCCATGGATAAGCTGAACCCCGCGCCGCAGTGACGGCTCGCTCAACGTGAGAACACGATGGACGGGTTGAGCGATCGGTCAGCCTCCGAATGCTTGGCGCTGCTGCGGAACCGGGAAGTCACCTCGCTGGAGCTCGTCGATTCGTGTATTGCACGCATCGAGGCTTTGAATCCCGCGCTCAACGCGGTGATCCATACTCTCTTCGACAAAGCGCTCGAACAGGTCGCGAAGAGCGAACTCGGCGACGGTGCTTTCCGCGGCGTGCCGTTCGTCGTGGTGGACAACGAGGTCCCCGAGCTCGATATCGACGCGGTCATGATGGACAACTTCGACGCCGGGTACCAGGCGACGAAGCACCTGGTCGAGCTCGGCCACACGAGGATCGGCCACGTCG
>CAZHPJ010000377.1:0-3271 GCA_964534585.1 uncultured Sandaracinaceae bacterium
GGTCACTGACTTCGCTCGCTTCACTTCATGCGTCCACGTCTTCGGCCAGGCTCTCGTCGTTGACCGAAGAGTCGCCTCAGGCACCGATGAAGATGCGGAGCAGTAGAGAAATCATCCTGGGGAGGGCAGCATCGCGAGTTGCGTGGGATCATGAGCCGCACGGCCGGTTGTTTTTGAGGTGGCTCGGCGGTTTACGCGGTGCGGGTTCTAATTGAGTGTGATGGCGAGAGTTTGGGGGGCTGGCGGGTCCCCCTAACTCGCGGTCAACAAGCCCGGGCGTCGTTGGTGTTGCGCAACTACGCGGAATCAAACGGTGCGGAAGAGAGGACTCGAACCTCCACGGGTATTACCCCACTAGATCCTTAGTCTAGCGCGTCTGCCAGTTCCGCCACTTCCGCAGGAATACAGGGGCCGGAAAGTAGTAGCGAAGAGCATTCTGTCAAGTGGCGCTGGGCGAACGCCTAAGTTGCCCCGTGCTTCTGCGCGCGGAGCCGAGCCAGGGCACCGGATTCGTGCGCTATTGCCAGGGCTTCCTCGAGCCATTGGAGGCGCTGCATCGGCGTTGCCCGCAGGCGCGCGCGGATTTGCGCGTCGACCACGGATGCCCAGCTGACCGGCTCAGTCTTCGTCTTCCACTCCACTGCGTTCCAACTCCTGAATCTGCTCGAGAACCTCTATATCCTGCAGGTCTTGGGGGCGTCCGGCAAGATGCTTGAGCGCGATGAGATCCGGAATCGCTGCGATGCGTATCTTGGTGGATTCGAGCGTCACTAGCTTTGACCTGTTCCAGAGCTCTTCGAAATTGATCGGGTGCGTCACGAATACATCGACTTCGCGCAGCGGTTCAGCCGGGTCCCACAACGAGAAAACCTGCATGCTCTTCTCGTCGATCCAGCGGGTTCGCTTCGCTGCGTCGGCGAAGTCTGCAATGTCGACCGGGATCCGGGGGCGCAGGCCCAAGCTTCGGAGAGCTTCCATCGCGGCTTTCGCTTTTTCGGGCTGGAGGTCCAGGATAATGTCGACGTCCGCGGTCAAGCGAGCGTGCCCATGGAGCACTGTGGCGACCCCGCCGACGACCACGTAGCGGCTTCCGGTTGCGTTCAGCGCTTCGAAAACGGGTAAGTAGACGGACACAGGGTAACGCTAGTCGATGTGCGCCACTCACTGCAAGTAGCTCGAACGTGACCTAGCGAGCTCTTACGCATTGGTTCGTGACATCCCCTCTTCCACGAACTTGGTCGGTACCTTGCTGGCGCTTGCCACGACCATCCGCGATGGCTCGACGAAGCGAATGATCGTCGGAAGGTCTCCTCGGGCGAGCTTGAGCTTCCCCTCCATCATCCCTCTGATGGGATCCAGCTTACCTTCGATCACGTCTTTCCATCGTGCGTACGATGCGACGATCACGAATTCGGCCTCCACCGGGTCATCGATCGCTGCGACGAACCTGGCGCCGCGGCACACCCCTCGATGCACGTCGAGAATGATCCCCGCATCCTGCGCGAGACCGTTTGCGGGATCGGATCGCACGATCATCGCGACCGATCCGAACGTCCACGGCTTACCCACCTCCCGGTAAGCCGGGTTGTTGTTGAGGGCGATCCTCAACGCCTCTGTCCATTCTTCGGAAGGAAAATGATGCACAATCCAACTCCCTGCCCGGACTTGGGGATCGCCTCCTTAGCCTGGAGCGGCGGCTCGCGCAATGTCGCCATGCTACAGAGCACAATGTGTGCGCGTTGCACTCCACCCTTCTGGATCGGTACGGCTTTCGACATGCGTTTGCAACACGTTCCGGTGGGGTGAGCGTCGCGCCGTACGACACGCTCAACCTCGGTTTTCATCTAGGCGATGACGATGACGCGGTTCTCGAGAATCGTGCGCGCTTTGCCAAGAGCCTCGGGCTTTGCGGCGATCGCCTCTTCGAGCAGCGGCAAGTGCATGGAGCGCAGGTGCGCGAGGTGGCTGTGTCCGATCTCGTCGAGACGATCGCTGAGCTGGAGGGCGACGCGCTCATCGCGCGCGTTGAAGGCACAGGGGTCGCCGCGCGCACCGCTGATTGCGTGCCGGTTTTAATTGCGCATCCCCCGAGCGGGCACGTTAGTGCCGTGCATGCCGGGTGGCGCGGCGCGGTGGCCGGGAGCGTGCGGCGAGCCATCCAAGCGCTTTCGCACGATCCAGGAGAGCTCGTGGTCGCGATCGGTCCCCACATTCGCGTGGGGGCGTTCGAGATCGGTGAAGAAGTAGCTCGCGACATGGAACGTGCCGCAAACGGTCGCACAGTCGTCCAACACGATGGCGCAACACCCCATGGCGATCTCGCCTCGCTGATTCGACTGCAACTTCGAGACAGCGGTGTCCCCAATGAGGCTATCGACGACGTGGGCGGGTGCACGTACAGCGACGCCGCGCACTTCTTTTCGCACCGTCGCGAGCGCGGGAAAACCGGGCGGCATCTCTCGGCGATCGTCGCGGGAGTGTCACGCTGAGGCTGGGCAGGACGCGCCCACGGGTCGCTCCGCTTTCAGCTTCATGCTAGCCAGTTGCCGTGGCGGAGTTCGCCAAAACCAAAGCGGGAGTCGACGCCTCCGAGAAGAAAACCCTTGGCGAAGGGCTCTTCCGCAAGTGCGATGTGTGCGGCGACGCGGTGAAGAAGGAAGACTTCGAGCGAAACCTCGAGGTTTGTCCCGCGTGCGGCTTTCACTTCCACCTGAAGGCAGAGCGGTGGATCGAGCTCTTGGCTGACGAAGGTACTTGGACCGCACTCGACACGGAGCTGACCGCGGTGGATCCGCTCGAGTTCGTCGATACGAAGTCCTACTCCGACCGCGTCGAGGCAGCGCGCGCCTCGACGGGCGTGAACGATGCCATACTTGCCGGTGTCTCCCGCATCAACGGCCGTCCCGTGCAGCTCGGGGTGTTGGTGTTCCGTTTCATGGGCGGCTCGATGGGGTCGGTCGTGGGCGAGATCATCACTCGCATGATGGAGCGCGGCGCGGAGCACGGCCAGCCCGTCGTACTATTGTCCTGCTCAGGCGGGGCCCGGATGCAAGAGGGCTCGCTCTCGCTCATGCAAATGGCCAAGACGGTTGCCGCGCGACGCAAGCTGCGTGAGGTAGGGGCGCCGTTCATCAGCGTGCTGCTCAACCCGACCACCGGGGGCGTGGCGGCGAGCTTTGCGCTTCAAGGCGACGTCAACATCGCGGAGCCGGGCGCGCTGATAGGATTCGCCGGGCCACGCGTCATCGAGGATACGATTCATCAGCGGCTC
>CAZHPJ010000378.1:0-3263 GCA_964534585.1 uncultured Sandaracinaceae bacterium
GCATGCGTGCAGCCACCACGGATTGGGCGCGAGCGTCGAGGGGAGGCTTGCGTGGCCTAAGCTCCCCAGTGAATCCGGCCACCTTTGCAAGCCGACCCGCTCGTCGGATCCCCGTCTCGTGTTCCCCGTGCCCCGGTCGGATCGCGAGCACGCCCGTCGCGAGCCGTTCTCCGGTGACTTAGTCGCGTTCGCCGTCACAACCACGCCAGTAGCACCGGAATCGACACCACCGAGATCAGCGTGCTCACCAGCACCAAGCTTGCGACCTGCTCGGGGCTCCTCGCGTATCGCTGCGCGAACAGGTAGTTCAAGACGCCGACCGGCATCGATGCCTGCAGGACGAGAACTTTGCGGGTGAGACCCTCCACGCCGAACAGCGTCGTGAGGAGCAGGCCAGCGGACACGCCGAGGGTCAGGCGGACGAACGCCAGGATGAGCGACCGGCCCAGGGACTCGGGGTGCATCTTGGAAAGTGATACACCGAGTGTCAGCAGCATGAGGGGAATGGCGATGTCCCCGAGGAGCGTCGTGGTTCGGTTGATCCACGTCGGGACCGTCACTCCCGACATGACTACGCCAATCGTGATGATGACCGCCCAAGTCAGCGGCGAGCGGAAGAACGGCCGAAGCGAGAAGCTCCCAGCGAAAAGCGGGCCGCCCAGCACGACGTGACACGTTGAAGACACCGCGAAATACGCCATCCCCAGCGCGAGCCCTGCGTCGCCGAACGCAAAGAGGCAAATCGGGAGACCGATGTTTCCCGAGTTCGCGAAGACCAAGGGGCCGAGGTAGGTATGTGCGGGAAGCTGCATCGCCTTCAACACGGCGAGCCCACCGATTGCGAACATGCTCATGACGGTGGCGGCGAGACCCGCCATTCGCGCGAGCTCCGCCGGAGGCACGTCGAGACTGGTCAGGCTGCGAAAGACGAGACACGGGATGCCAACGTTGAGAACGAGGCGCGAGATCGACACTTCGTCGAAGTGTGCGCCGGAGCGTGCCCAGGCGAGGCCAACGAGGGCGACGATGAAGACGGGGGCTACGACGCTCAGCAGCTCGAGGATCACTGGGCCACCGTGTCACGCGATGCGGTCACACGCCCGCTCACGTCTATCTAGTGCGCCTCGAACTGTCCGCGCTCTTTCAGCGCTTCCATGATGGTTTCGACGGCCCTATCGATGCGCATCTTGTCGAGCGCGACCGTGATGTCCGGGTTCTCCGGAGGCTCGAAATTCGAGAAGTCGGCATCGGGCCGGCGTTCCTTGCAGAGAGCCACGTCGGTGTCGACGTAGACTTGGATGACGCGGTCCTCGCCGATCCGCTCCTTGAGCTTGTCCCGGTCGGTGCGGGTGGGGCTCGGGAAGGCGCAGATGTTGATCAGACCCGCGTCGGTCAGTGCTTTGGCGGCCGAGATCATCGAGCGGAGGTCTTCGCCGACGGGGTTCACCACAGCGGCGGTGCGGCCCTCGTCAAAAAGCTTCCGCTCGAGTGCGTAGGCGAGGGTCCAGCGGCCGGAGCCCTTGAGGCCGGTGAGCCAAATAGTCGCGCCCCGCTGTCCGAAGCGCTCCATGCGCTCGTTCGAGCTGACGAACGTTTTGGGCTCCATTGCCGACTCGGCGTGCAGCTCCTTCATGACTTCGGCGATGTTCTGATCGCTACCTTCGAGCTCGATCATGCCCGCCGCGACCGTGTTGTTGGTCAGCGAGTCGATGACGATGAAGGCGCCGGTTTCACGGTTGTGCCGGTAGTCGTCGACGTAGAGCGCTCGGTGACAACTGAGTCGCACCTTCGCGATGTCGTTGAGCTCGAGGCCCTTGCTCGGCTTCTCTTCGAGCGTCTTCATGTCGACTTCGAAGTAGATCTTGTCGATCTGCGCGCGCACGGTTTGCGTGGTGTGCTTGACCAGGTACGCCTTTTCGGTGTCGAGCGGCTTTTCGTGCATCCAGACGAGGTGGGCATCGAAGCGCCGCGCGACCCGTGGGAGGTTGTCGGGCTTGACGATCATGTCGCCGCGGCTGATGTCGATCTCGTCTTCGAGCCGAATCGTCACCGACTGGCCCGCAAAGGCCTCATCGAGCTCACCATCGCACGTGTCGATCGCTACGACCTTGGACGGCTTGCCTGTAGGGAGAGCTATGACGTCGTCGCCCTTCGCGATGACGCCCGAAGCGACCTCCGCTGCGAATCCGCGATAGTCCAGGTCGGGGCGGATCACGTACTGCACCGGGTAGCGAAAATCGTCGAAGTTCCGATCTGCGAAGACAGGGACCGTCTCGAGGTACCCGAGGACACTTGGCCCGTCGTACCAAGGCGTCTTCTCGCTATCGCTCACGACGTTGTCGCCGACGAGTGCGCTGATCGGGAAGAACTGGATGTCCTTGAAGCGCAGCGTCTTGCCGAACTCCATGAAGTCCGCGCTGATTTCATCGTAGACCGCTTGCGAGTAGTCTTTGAGGTCCATCTTGTTCACGCACACCGCGAGATGCGGAATACCCAGCAACGACGCGATGTACGCGTGGCGCCGCGACTGCTCGAGCACGCCGTGCCGTGCGTCGATCAAAATCAACGCCACGTCGGCTGTCGACGCGCCCGTGACCATGTTGCGCGTGTATTGAATGTGACCCGGGGTGTCGGCGATGATGAACTTCCGCTCGTTCGTCGCGAAGTAGCGGTAAGCAACGTCGATGGTGATGCCCTGCTCGCGCTCGGCTTTGAGGCCGTCGGTCAGGAGTGCGAGGTCCGGCTCTTCGCTCTGCGAAGCCGCACGAACGGCTGCCATTTGGTCCTCGAACACCATGCCTGTGTCGTAGAGGATGCGTCCGATGAGAGTGGATTTACCGTCGTCGACCGAGCCGACCGACACGAAGCGGAGCAGCTCCTTCTTTTGGTACTTCGCGAGGTAAGCCTCGATATCGTCGCGAATGAGATCTTTGTCGTCCGTCATTGCGTTCCCTACAAGAGCCCCGCAGTGGGCCTAGAAGTAGCCCTCGCGCTTCTTGACTTCCATCGACCCTTCTTCGTCGGAATCGATGAGGCGCCCCTGCCTTTCGGAGAAGCGGTTCAGGAGCATCTCCTGGATGACCTTGGGTACGGTGTCGGCCTCGGATTCGACAGCGCCGCTCAGGGGGTAGCAGCCGCGCGTCCGGAAGCGCACCTTTTTCATCTGCGGTTCCTCGCCCGGCTCGAGCCGCATGCGATCGTCATCGACGAGGATCCACGTGCCGGAGCGTTCCACCACCGGCCGCTCTTTAGCAAAGTACAGC
>CAZHPJ010000379.1:0-3258 GCA_964534585.1 uncultured Sandaracinaceae bacterium
TACGGTAGTGCCCAAGTTCGCAACTTCTTCGGCCCCGTCGCCTCCCGCGAACTTGATGTGGTGCTTCCCAGCCTCAGTCTCGTGGGACAGAATATTCACTGGAGATTGGAGCAGTCCATGATCGAGGCCGGGAAGCGCGTAGTACTCACCGGATGTCGACTCACCGCCCGAACTCTCCGCCTCCTGCGCGGCCGCTGCCTCACAGGGCGGGCAAGCCTGGGAGGCGCACCCGGCGCCAATCATGAGGACGATGGCGAGCACCGGGGCACGGAAAAGGAAACTTCGTGGGTCCATGCGTGGGTATTTAGGGATCGAACACCCAGCACGTCAACCTAACATCGAACGGCGATGCCATCACCCGAGCTCAAGGTAAGCGGCGTTCCTCGTCCGGGAGATCGAGCGCGAGGGTGCCGCCGGGATTGAGCACGTTCTTGGGATCGAAGTGGCGCTTGAGCGCGCGCAGCACTTCGAGCTCGTTCCTGCCGATCTGGCCTTCGAGCCACGGCGCCGTCATTTTGCCGATGCCATGGTGGTGACTCATCGCCGCGCCGGACGCTTGGATGGCGTCGAGCAAGCCACGGTGGAATTCCAGAAACTCTTGGTGACCCATCTTCGCGATGAAGATGAAATACAGGTTGGCTCCCTGCGGATAGCAGTGCGACATGTGCGTCATGCAAACGGTTTGGGGTCGGCTCTTCACATACGCCCGCACCTGCTGGTGCACCTTCGGTAGGTCGTCCCAGCTGGTCGCACACTCGAGCGTGTCGATGATGATGCCGTAGTCCTGTAGGTCCTCGCGCATGTAGGGGTCCGCAAACCGGCCGTGCTCCCACTTCTTGGTGATGAAACCGGTCGTATACATCCCGCCATGGGCGCTGCAGACCTGGCGCAGGCGACGTTTGACCATCGCGGTGTAGGCGCCGTCTCCGTCGACCGTACCCAACATCAAGCAGCGCTCTCCCTTTTTGAAACCTCGCAAGCTCACGAGCGTGTCGATGGGAGTTCCCTCGACACCGTAGAGCTTGAAGGCAACGTCTGTTTCCTCCGGATCCGACAATCGAAAGACCGACGGGAAACCAAACTCGGACTGCATGATGTCGCGCGCCGCGGCGGTTGCGCGGGACCAGTCGGGAAAGATGAAGCTGAAGCGGCGCGTGTTTTCGGGTTGGTAACGGAAGATCTTCAAGGTGACCGCGACCAAGATTCCGTAGGCCCCTTCACTTCCAA
The DNA here is from genome assembly GCA_964534585.1 of uncultured Sandaracinaceae bacterium. Taxonomy (GTDB): domain Bacteria; phylum Myxococcota_A; class Polyangia; order Polyangiales; family Houyiibacteriaceae; genus SG8-38. The sequence goes on from CAZHPJ010000379.1 coordinate 1,228, forward strand.
TCATGATCTGGTCGATGTTGGGCCCGGTGGAGTAGGCAGGGATATCGACGGTCTTTATCGTGCCAACAGGCGTGATGTACTCCTGACTCAGGACGAGGTCCTCCGCCTTGCCGTAGTACGTCGAGTTCTGACCGGCTCCACGCGTCACGACCCAGCCGCCAGCGGACGAGAATTCGAAGGACTGCGGGAAATGGCCGCAGGTATACGCACGGGGCGCATTGAAGCGCTCCCGGGCTTGATTGAGCGCCGCCTCGAGGTCCGGTCCCAAGATGCCCGGCTCCACGGTGACGGTTTGATTGACCACGTTGAGCGAGAGGACACGCTTCATGTGCGTGCCAAGGTGGATGGAAACTCCCGCTTTCATGCACTCTGTCCCACGGGTCACGCTCGACCCGGCGCCGTAGGTGTACAGAGGAATTTCTTGCTCGTGGCAGTAGCGAACGACCTTCTCGACATCGTCACGGTGGCGCGGGTGAAGCACGAGATCGGGAAGATTCTCCACCTCGTGATCTCGTAGACGAAGCGCGTCGAACATCGTCTTGCCGTAGGACACGCGGAGCCTGGAATAGACGTCGTCACTCACGTTCTCATCGCCAAGCAGGTCGCGAAAAAAGCTGACCTGCTCGGGCCTCAGCGAAACTGGGGCGTCGGCCGTCACCTCCTCGAGGCCGAGCTTCTGCGGCTTCCTGAAGTAGTCGTCATCGACGTCCAAAATTTCTTTCATCAACTCGTACAGTCGCGGATTCGGATGCTTGAACGCGTCGGACGCTCCCCATTTGAACGCCGAACGATAGGAACGCTTGGGAAGAGCTCCCTCGAACCACTGCGGAGTGAACGAATCCTTGCGCGTCATGCTCTCTCTCTTTCGGTCGCCGACCATAGCATCTACTTGACCCGTTTGACCGGCATGTCCCACGGGGTGCCCATCAAGCCCAGCTTGAACCGCTGGAGCCTCGACGGCTGGGGGCGATCAGGCCGAAGTGGAAGCTGGTGCTCCTCCATGAGCCCCGAATCGAGCCCTTCGATCAACTCGAGCGTGCCGTAAGGCCGCAGCAGGTCGTCGACGGCTTGGAGATCTGCTTCGCTGAGACCTCGATACCCGTTTTGCAGCACTTCGAGGCAGTACACGCGGTAGTGCACGACCTTGAGATTCTCGTAGGTGACGCCGCGCGCCTCATGGTCGAGGCGTCGCTTGCCTTCGGCCCATGCCCGCGCGGTCCCTAGAAGGAAGGGCCAGTAGGTTTGCACGATCTCTCGCAGGAAATACTCCCACCCGGGGTGCGAGAAATCGCTGAGGGTTGGCTCGCGTGGCAGCCGATTGGCGCGCGCGTTCCAAACGCGGCCGACCCAGGCGTAGACCGCGGGCGCGCGTCCTTCCATGACCCGGCCAGGCGTCGGGTCCTGGGCGTAGTGACGAAACATCGGACCGAACAAACCAATGTCGACCAGCGTCGGGTGACTACCGAGCAAGTACGGCTGGTCCTCGAGGAGCGCGTTCATGGCATCGAGGAGGTCGAGGTAGTGCTGTTTGATATACGGTTCGGTTTCGGCGCTCAGGCCATCGCCGTTGAGATAGGTCGCCATCTGACGTCGTCCGAAGTACCAGCCGGCGAGCCACTTCGGCGCGGGAAAGTCAGCCAACACCTCGTGACCAATACGCCTCATGAGCAACTTGCGGGACTCCACGGGTTGCCAGCGCCAATACATCGCCGCCCGCCAACACCATTCGTCGGCGTAGTCTTCGATGAGCTTCGACATGAAGCGCAGGACCGGGTCCTTCGGGATAACCGGTGGGTCCGGATAGTGAGACTCGAACCATTCGATCATCGGCGTCGTGTCTTTGAGCCACTGTCCGTTGGCGAGCCGGAGGACCGGCACCTTCATCAGCCCCGTTGCCGGAAGAACCTCGTCCCGCAGGACCTTCATGTCGACGACCCGTCGCTCGAATGGGAGCTCCTTGTAGCGCAGGTATGCCTCCATCTTGCCGCTGAAGTACGACATGTCCGCGACATAGGCGGTGATCGGCTCCCA
>CAZHPJ010000380.1:0-3258 GCA_964534585.1 uncultured Sandaracinaceae bacterium
CGCCCGGCTCCAGCCATCGAGGCGACCCCGTCGCCATACTGGATGGGCATCAACCGGATCAGCGGCGTATTCGCGGCGCCCAGCCTGAAGTGAGTTTCATGATTGCCTGTGCCGTCGATACTTCGGTATTGGCCGGTGGGTTGTTCCGAGGGGCCGGGTGGATCGACGCTGGCTGGATCCACGTTGGCGTCCGGGGAAATTCTGTCCAGCAGCACTTGATTCACATTCACGCGTTGACATTGGATAGCCATGCTTGGCAGGAGCAAGAGCCCCACAAGCAGGCGCTCGCTCATTGTCATCCACTCACGTCTCATGGGACGAACCTTCTCGTTTAGGGGGAACGAGCTGTATATCGAAAATCGAGATGAGTTGGAAGATGTAATGACGCTCGGGTCGGCTTTGTCCCGAACAACTCGCTCAGGCGCTTTCCGTCGTCAATGCAACCGCGAGCATGTAACACGCCCACAACCCCACTAGCGGCCATAGGCTAAAGCGTACGAGAACCCAAAGGATCGCGGCGTATGCGATCCAGGCGAACACGGCTTATCGCTTCCGCCTGATGCGGATCCAATCCGCGCTGAACCGTCTGCCATACTCCCGGCTTAGTGGGCCGCTGGGCATAGCCCAGAATCTACCAAAGGAACGATCCACCACCAAAGAACCGGCTGGGGTCGTGCGTAGCTGGCCCCACGCACCTCCGAATGTTACCCCTCCGCGTGCCCATTCTAGTCGCTGAAAACCTGAGGAAGGCGTACGGGGACGTCACGCTGCTCGATGGAGTCGACGTGTCGATTCACGAAGGCGAGCGCGTTGGGCTGGTGGGTTCCAACGGTGCCGGCAAGTCCACCCTCGCCCGTATTCTTCTCGGCATCGAAACGGCCGACGAGGGCCGCGTGGCGCGACGGCGGGAGGCCACGATTCGTTACCTGCCGCAGGAACCCGACCTGCCGATGGAACGGACAGCCCGCGATTTGGTGTTCGACGGGCTCGGCGCTTGGGCAGACGCGTTCCGAACGCACGAAGCGCTTAGCCAACGCATCGCCGCAGAGGAGCCGGGCTGGGAAGCGCTGCTGCATGAGCAGGCAGCCAGCGCGCAGGAAGTCGAGCGGCTCGGCGGATGGGAAAGAAGTCACCGGGTCGACGTTCTCCTCCAGCAACTCGGCTTGCGTCAGATTCTTCGGCCGATCCGAGAGCTCAGCGGCGGAGAGCGACGACGGGTCGCATTGGCCAGACTCCTAGTCGAAGAACCCACGTTGGCCATCCTCGACGAGCCGACGAACCACCTCGACGCCGACACGATCGAATGGCTCGAAACCTATCTCGAGCAGCAATACCGAGGCGCGCTCCTCTTGATTACGCATGATCGGTACGTGCTCGACCGAGTGGTCACCCGCACTCTGGAGATCGACCAAGGTCAGATCCACAGCTACGCCGGCGGATGGCAATCGTACCTCACTGCCAAGGCAGAGCGCATGGCCCACGCCTCACGAGCAGAGGCCAACCGAAAGAACCTCTTGCGCACAGAGCTCGAGTGGTTGCGACGTTCGCCCAAGGCTCGGACATCGAAATCTAAAGCGCGCGTCAATCGAGCGGTTGCGCTCCGAGATGCCCAAGGACCGCAGGCCGAGCGAGCCGCGCGCTTCGAGCTCCAGACGGAGCGGCTCGGTGGCACGGTCCTCGAAACTCACGACCTCAGCCTAGAGCTTGGAGGGCGCGAGCTCGTGCGTTCGCTTAGCTTCGTCCTCCAGCGAGGCGAACGCGTGGGCATCCTCGGTCCCAACGGAGCGGGCAAGACCACACTTCTCAAGAGCATCCTCGGAGTGCTCGAACCATCGAACGGGCGCGTCGTCGTGGGAAAGAACACCAAATTCGCTTACTTCGACCAAGGCCGAAGTGGTCTCGACGACGAGCAGTCCCTTCAGCACAACGTTGCGGGGGATCGCTCCCATGTTGAGTTTCAGGGCAAGTCGGTGGACATTCGCAGCTACCTGAAACGCTTTCTGTTCGAGCCGCATCGCGCTCGCGACCGAGTGGCCGCTCTCTCAGGGGGGGAACGCGCGCGGGCGGCGTTGGCGAAGATGCTGCTCTTGCCGGCGAATGTGCTGCTGCTCGACGAACCAACCAACGACCTCGATGTCTCGACGCTCGCAGCGCTCGAGCAGATGCTCGTCGAGGGCGAAACGACCGCCCTCATCGTTTGTCACGATCGGTACTTTCTCGATCGCGTGGCAACGGGGATTCTCGCATTCGAAGAAGACGGTCAGGTCACCGCCTACGCGGGCAACTACACAGACTATCGCGAAGGACGCTCTGAACGTGACGCTGCTCGCAAACGCGCGAGCCCAGTTGTCGACAAGCCGGACAAGCGCGACACCACTCCCAAGCCCCGCAAGCTCTCTTACAAAGAGAAAGTCGAGCTCGAGCGGATCGTCGCTTCGATCGAGCAGGCCGAGAGCAGCGCCGCCGAAATCGAGTCGACCCTCAACGACCCAACGGTATACGCGGAACGCGCTTCGGAAGTCCCGGCGATCGTCGAGCGGCAACGGGAGCTTCAAGAGGAGCTCGAGCTCCTGATGTCTCGGTGGATGGAGCTCGAGGCTATCTCCACAGGCTAAGCGACTCGTCCCCGGCTGCGAGATTTTTCGCTTCCCCTGAGAGACGGATAGCGGCAAGATTCGACCATGCCCCGGGCGAAGTTGAAAGAAGCACTGGGTGCCCTGCGTCAGGAGCTCGAATCCGGGGAGCAGATCGGACCAGACGACCGAGAGGCGTTGGTGCGGGCTATGCAAGAGATCCACGAGGCACTCGACCAAGCTGATGCCGGGGACGAGCCCGCCGCGGGAGGGCCGCTGAGCAGACGCATCTCCGCGCTGATAGAAGACTTGGAAACCTCGCATCCGAAGTTCGCCGAGATCCTCAGCAGCGTGGCCGAAAGTCTTGCGAACTTAGGCATCTAGAAATGCGAGGCATGTGATGAGTAGAGTTCTGATCCCGCTGCCAGCGCGGGGGTTCGATCCGACCGAAGCGGCCGTTCCTTGGAAAGTGCTCTCTTCGCGCGGGCACGAGATCATCTTCGCGACGCCAGACGGCAAGCCCTCGAGCGCCGATCCGATCATGGTGACAGGCAAGGGTCTAGGCCTCCTCAAGTACGTACTGCGGGCCGACGCCAACGGCCTCGCCGCCTACTCCGACATGATTGTCAGCGATGAGTTTCAAAGTCCCATCAGCTACGACGAAGCGGCAAGGGGTGCATTCGAC
>CAZHPJ010000381.1:0-3255 GCA_964534585.1 uncultured Sandaracinaceae bacterium
GAACAGTGCGAGGGTGACCGGACGCGTGACGGCAGGCAACCGCCAGCGGGAGACAAAGGATTGGGCGTCCTCGAAGCGGCAGCCGCGGTCCGCCTCCACTATCAGAAGCTGCCCGCCAGGGCGAAGCACGCGCGCGCATTCTGCTAGACCTTCGGCTTGGTTGGGCCAGTGCTTGATGGAGGCGATGCTAACCAGCGCGTCGAAGCGTTCGTCTGGAAAGGGAAGCTCGAGCGCGTCGCCGACGACGAACGCGGCGCTCTCGTGGTTGGCGTTGCGCTGGCGTGCGCGAGCTATCTGCTCGGCGGACACATCGAGACCGGTCCAGCGAAGGTCGCCGCGTTTGTCGAGCTGGGAGCGGGCGAACTGACCGCCTCCGCAGCCCACCTCCAGCACCTCTGCGCCCTGAGGGAGGAGACGGAGATAGTCGTCGACCACCGTCTCACCCATATCCATGACGGCCGGGGCGATGAAGCGGTCATACAACCACGCCTCGGACGAGCTGTAGCGCGCGGTAAAATCGCTGAGCAACGACATGACTTGGCGGTAGCGTCATTTCGCGACGCGCACCAGTCGACCGGGTGTTCCTCGAGGCAGAGAACCGCGCTCATGGGTCGAACATACGTGGGGTGTTTCGTGACGTTTCGACTTTCTGCTCAACCTCGGTAGGGTCTGCAAGAGCTAGAAAGGACGCGAGCGATGTCATTCGTCAAGACCAGCGAAGAGCTGGAACGCTACTATCAGCTTCGAGTTCGAGAATTCCCCCAGGCCTGCATCATGGGCGTGATGTTCAGCGCCGACGCGGACCTCACTCGCAACCTACTGCCACCCCCACTCGAACAATCGCCCATGCCCGGTGGTCTGCTCTTCATTGCAGAATACGGAGACACCAACCTAGGACCTGGCTATCGCGAGGCTGCCTTGTTCTTGCGGTGCGGCTACGAGGGCAGACCGGGCAGCTACTGCCTATCGATGCCGATCGACAGCGATGCGAACCGGCTACACAACGGGCGCGACATCTATGGCTTTCCCAAGAAGGCCGCCAAGATTCACTTCGAGCACAATGGCAACAAGGCGCACGGTTGGGTGGAGCGCAACGGCGTTCGTTTCGTCGAGCTGAGCGTCGAAACGACCGGCAGCTTGCCCGAGCTTCCGCCGTCGGGGCCGACTTACCTGTTCAAGGGCATGCCGAAAGCGGACCTCACTCCTGGCTTCGATGGCCCGGTCTTTCTCGTCGCCCAGCAGACGGAGGTGACGCCGAAGAGCGTCGAGATCGGGACCGCTGAGCTGACCTTTCAGCCCTCCGAGTCCGATCCGTGGTCAGAGCTCCAAGAGCTCGAGCCGATGATGTCGTTCGTCATCGAGAGCAGCAATCGAATGCTGCCCGGCGAAGTCGTGGCCGAGGTCGATGGCGACGCCTACTTACCTCACTACTTCCGCATGACGGACTTCTACTGTGGATAGGAGAGCTCGAGATGGCTGATTTTTCATTGAGCAGCACACAAACCGAGCTCGTCCAAACGGCGCGAGAGTTTGCCGCGGATGTCTTGGGGCCGGCCGAAATCACGCTCGATCGCATGCACGATCCCTCTGCCGCCTTTGCCAGCACGGTGTTTCACGAGGCCATGGCCGGGGCGTTTGAGCTCGGCTTTCACAAGACGACCCTCCCTGAGAATGTCGGGGGCCTGGCCCTCGATCCCACGACGACCGGCATGATCTGGGAAGAGCTCGCGCGCTACGGAGTGGGCTTGACCGCCGGCTTGATGGCCGGCTCCGTCGTTCCGGGCCTCGTGTGTTTCCTGGCCTCCCACAATCGGAGCCTCATCGACAAGTACGTCATTCCCTTTTGCGAGGACACGACGGGCAAGCGCATCACTGCGTGGGGCAGCAGCGAGCCCAACGTGGGCTCTGACGGAAAGCGCTACGATGATCCGGAGATTCATCATCACACCTCTGCCAAGCGACGCGAAGGCGGTTTCGTCCTGGACGGAACGAAATCCAACTTCGTATCCAACGGTGGCATCGCTGACAGCTACGTCATCTTTGGATGCCTGGATTCGAGCAAGGGTCTCAAAGGTTCTGGCGCCTTCGTCGTTCCAGGCGATGCCAAAGGGCTCTCACGTGGGGCGGCCGAGGATCGCGTCGGTTTGCGCGCTCTGAATCAAGCCTCCGTTTCCCTGGACGAGGTCGAGGTGCCAGAAGATCACATGATCTTTCCGCCCGGGGACGCCTACCCGATGCTGCATCACGCGATCATGACGGTGGGGAATCTCGGCACCGGCTACTTGGCCGTTGGACTGATGCGGGCCGCCTTCGAAGACGCCCTAGCCTATGCCAAAGAACGGGTTCAGGGAGGCAAGCCGATCGCAGAGCATCAGCTCGTCGCCAAGAAGCTCTTCGACATCCACGCAGCGATCGAATCGGCGCGCGCGCTTCTGTGGAAGGGGAGCTGGCACTCTTCGCAGCAGTTTCCCGGAGATCTCAAGACGAGCCTCACCGCCAAGATCTTGGCGACGCGCCTGGCCGTGAAGCATACGAGTGAGATGGTCCAAGTGCTCGGCGGCTACGGAATCGCGAAGGACTACAAACTCGAGAAATACATGCGCGATGCCGCTCTGCTGACAATCATGGACGGCACCAACGATACGCTGATGCTGCACGTGACGGAGAGGTTGTAGGGGGCTCGGGACCGGTCACTCCTGCCGGAACCGATGGGTCATCACGATGATGGTAGGGCACCAACCATGCCGGAGCTGAATCCGTACGACATCGCAAGGTCAACCTGAACCATCTGCGAAAGATCCTACCGCGGTTGCTCCGAGCACAGCAAGCGCGGACACGCAGCGACCGCACGTCGGAAGATTGGACGGGCGGTGTTCAGCAACGAGCCTTCGATTTGAATCTCGAGCTAGGAGCCAGCCAGCACGCGCAAGCGATGCGCCGGGCCACCGAGAAGCGCAGAACTTTCAGTCATCGCCCTCGAAGACTCCCTCGAAACCCCCCACACTTAGCGTGGCACGCGATATGCACGGCAGCAGGCTCACGTATCGCGGGGGCGCACTCCTGAAAGCACCCGCAAGGGAGAGGTTGCAATGAAGTTTTGTGTCTCATGCTGGATGTGTGCTTTCGCATTGTTGGTGTTTCCGCTCACCGGATGCAGTGATGGAGGTGGCGGCGGTACGGGCGGCACCGCGGGAACCGCTGGTACGGGCGGCACCGCGGGAACCGCTGGTACGGGCGGCACCGCGGGAACCGCTG
>CAZHPJ010000382.1:0-3250 GCA_964534585.1 uncultured Sandaracinaceae bacterium
CTTACTCGGGCGCAGTGGAGCATGACACGGCGCGCCGTTACGACGCTTCCGTCGGGCAACACTTTACGCCGCTTGCCCTGGTACAGATGATCGCCGAAGAGCGGCGCACCGGCCTTGGCTGCGTGCACGCGAAGTTGGTGGGTCCGACCCGTTTTCGGCCTGAGCCGGAGGAGCGTCCCGCCCGCGGCGCGCGTGACCACCTCATATCGGGTTAGCGCTTCACGCTCACCGCGCCCCGGCCCCGCCACGCGGCGCTTTGGATTTCGCAGGTCGATCGAAACCGGCCAACTCCACTCCCCTTGGTCGACAGGCACTTCACACGCCGTGATGCCCATGTAGACACGCTCGTATGTCCCGGCACGCCGCGCATCGAGCAAGTGTCGATTGGTGTCGCGGGTTAGCGCAAACGTCACCAGACCGCTGACTTGGGCGTCGAGCCGGGACGTGGCGTGCGGTTGAAGACCGGGAAATCGATCGTGAACCCATCGCACGAGACATGGTTCGCTGGATGTCGGGGCCGTCGTCGGCAGCCCCGGCGGTTTGCACACGATGAGGAGTTGCTCGTCATGATGGATGATCTCTGGTCCAACATCCGCGGCGTCAGGCACCCAGAATCTCCACGATGCCAGCATCGCCGTCGAGCCGAACGAGGTCGCCATCACGAAGGGACCGAGTCGCGTTCGTCACGTTGACTACGGCGGGCACCCCGTACTCCCGCAAGATGATCGCGGCGTGAGAAAGAGGGCCGCCGAGCTCAGTCACGATACCGGACGCTGCCAAGAACAACGGAGACCAGCCGGTGTCTGCCGCGGCGACGACTAGGATCTCACCAGGCTCGAAGTCGCCTGCTTGCGACGGATCACGCAGGATACGCACCCTGCCCTCGGCCACACCGCGGCTCGCCGCTAGGCCCCGCAGGCGCTTCGATGTGGATACGGTGCCGGCGTCCACGGGCGGAAACCCGACGAACGTGGTGGGCGGCTCGGGCAGCGCCTGGTTGCGTTCGTACTCCAGCCGCCGCCGCTGCACGCGAATCGCGACGCGCTCGTTCTCGTCGTAGAGAACGCGGCGAACCTCCGCCAGCGTTAGAAAGAACGCCGCGTCTGCGCCCGCCTCAGGCTCGCGCGCTTCAATTCTGCGCGAGGCCTCGAGCGCGACACGACGGAACGCGCCGAGCACCTCCACCACGTGATCGCGCAAGTGCTCGCGCATCCGAGTGAAACGCCGCACCACCTCGAGCAGCTTCCTCACGGAAGGACGAAGCGGGAACGGAACGCTTTTTTCGAGCTTCTCCTCGGCCTCTTGGCGCGCGCGCTGCAACTCCCGCTCCCGTTCGTCCAGGTCGACCGGACTGACTAGGTGCGCGCGCAGCGCCGCGAACATGAGCGTCGGGTCTTCAGACCATCGCGGCGCCGCGATCTCGGCCTCGCGAATGCCGCGATATCCGTGATCTTCGAGGAAACGGTTCAAGGCATCCCGTGTACGGCTGGCGGGCAGGCCCGCTACCGTGAGCTCCGAGGGCTCCGCGGCACGGATACGCTCCGCCACTTCGGGCTCCTCTCGGGCGAGCTGGGCGATTCGCCACAACTCGAAGCCGGGGCGCGCGCTGGCCACGTCCTGTAGCCCCGACAGCAGCTCGCGGTAAAAGCCCGAGCTTTGACCTCGGGCGAACGACCGCAGTAGGCCAATCAGCGCGAGCACGGCGGTGAGTAGGTTCGCATAGGCCGTCAACAGGATCGAGCCCGTCTCGTCCAATAGGTGCTCCACGTCACCGAGCATCCGGTCGAGGCCGCTCGGCTCGAGCAGCCGCGGGTCGATCCCATTGATTCGCGCGCGCTCATCCGAGAAATACTCTTCGAACTCGTCAATGCGCGCTTTGAGGCGGAAGTTTTCCCGCGCGTACCGAGAAACAGTTTGTGGAAAACGCAGAAAGAAGCCGGCCGAGCTTCTCTCGGCCACGACCTCGTCGAGCTCGGAGGCGTACTGCCCCCCGCCGAGCCGCACCAGAGTCGAGGGATGAATCCATGGGATCTGCGACATGATCGAGCTGAACTCGGTGAGATTGATGTAGATGCGTCCGCGGAAATCGCCAACGAGCTCGGCGTCGCGCGGAACCGTGCAACCCATGGCACCGAACGCTCGACGAAAACCGAGATCACTGAACTGGCTGAGAACGGACCAGGTCAATGGCGTGGCGACCCCTGGCAAGGCCTCTCCGACGTTCGCGTTGCTCCAGACGATCTTTCGCCGGTCCCACGGCCGGTCGCGCCGGGAGCCACGACGGTTCCGCATGCGCGGGACGACTACCGGACGCGCTTGGAGGACGTACACCTGTTGTTCGGCGATGGCCCATTCGACGTCGCGGGCATCTCCGAAGTGACTTTCGATTCGGGTCGCGAGATCGCCCAAGTGCAGGAGCTGCTGCTCGCTCAGCGCCGGGCGTTCGCGCTGGGCGGGGGCGACCGCAACCTCACGCACACCCCCGGAGCGTTCAAGCACGGTCTGATGGGCTTTGTCACCGATAATCTGGTCGCGCAGTTGACCCGTGGCTTTGTCGACGCGGTAGGTGTCCGGCGTCACGCGGCCGTCGACGACCGCAGAGCCCAGGCCATACGCGGCGTTGATGACGACCTCCCCCGCGTCGCCAGTGAGCGGATTGGCGGTGAACAGGACGCCGGAAATTTCGGCCGGAACCATCGCCTGAATCACGACCCCCACCGAAACCGGAACGTCTTCACCAAGCGCGCGCAAGTACGAAAGCACGCGGGGACGAAAGAGGCTCGCCCAACACATCTTGATCGCGTCGAGGACCTCGTCTTCACGAATCAAGTTGAGGAGTGTCGAATGCATCCCGGCCGCAGACGCGCCCTGCTGGTCCTCATGCATGGCCGAGGAACGAACGGCAAAGCTGATGGCGCCTTCGTTCCTCATGGCGAGGAGCGCGTCGCTCACGCTGCGAACTACGTCTTGCGGAAGCGTAGCTTCGCGGATGCGCTCTGCGATCGCCTGCAAGCGCGGCTCAGGCACATGTGGGCTGTGTAGAAGCGCCCTCGGCCGATCCTCGATCTCCAACACGCTCGAAAAGAACGAGTCAGCCACCCAGCCGGGCATCGCATAAGCGGCAGGGACAGGGAACCCTGCCCGGGCGAGCGCAGCCAGGCTGCGAGCCTTACCGCCATAGCCGGACGCCCTTCGGGGAACGACCGATTCGATTCGCTTCAGTACTCGCGGCATCCTTACCGGCTGGTTC
>CAZHPJ010000383.1:0-3246 GCA_964534585.1 uncultured Sandaracinaceae bacterium
GCGGAAGCCGTGCTAGAGAGCGGTGCCGAGGGTATTGGCCTCTACAGAACCGAGTTCATGTGTCTCGATCGCATGGAGCCGCCTGCCGAGAACGAACAGCTCGAAGTATACCGCAGGGTCGTCACGGCAATGACTCCCAAGCAAGTCGTGTTTCGTACATTCGATTGGCGAGGCGACAAGCGCTTGCGAGCGCACGACCCTGGCCGACGGGAACACATATGGTTGAAGACCCAGATCAGAGCGATACTGCGAGCGAGCTGGGAGGGTTCGGTCGCGTTGATGTTCCCAATGGTCGCCACCGTGGAGCAGTTTCTCGAGGAACGGGCGCTGGTTGAAGAGTGCCAGAGCGAGTTGAGCGACGAACATGCGGTTTTGGCGGAGCTTCCGATTGGCATGATGGTCGAAGTGCCCTCCGCCGTGTTGCTCGCGGAGCGCTTTGCCCAGCATGCGGACTTCTTTGCCGTCGGGACCAACGACCTTGCGCACTATACATTGGCTTGCGATCGGCGCGATAGCCGCTCGGCTGCCGGGCCCCTCGATCCCGCGGTGCTCGGGCTCCTCGGACGGGCCATCACAGCAGCGAATGACGCGGAGATACCATGCTCGATGTGCGGTGACATGGCTGCCGACCCGGTCGCTTTGGGCTTGGCGCTGGGGCTCGGCTACCGACAAATATCGGTGCCGGTGAGCGTCGTCCCGCTGGCGCGTGCCGTCATTCACAACCTCGATCTCCCAGTGGCGGCAGAGCTTGCGCATGATGCACTGCAGTGCAGCTCCGCTGACGCGGTTCGTGAGTTGGTAGTCGATCGTCTCGACGCGCACTTGGGCGCGCTCTGGAAGGAGCAAGGGATTGTCTAGCTCGCCGGCCTTAGTTCGTTGCGCGGGACACCGGCTCCACCAGCCGAGCGAGGTCCCCCTCGGTTACCAGGCCGGTCGTGCGGTCGATTTCGTAGCCGTTGGCGTCATAGAGGATGTAGGTCGGCACGGTCTCGATTTTCCCAAGCATGCTTTCTCCGTTCTCGACGTAACCGTACGGGTTGGCGCCAACCACGAAGGGCGGATCGAGCGCAAACGCCCAGGCATCGACGAGCTGCAGGGCTCGTGGCTGGGCCGCAACGCCGACCACGATCACCTCGGGATGCTGCGGCACGAAGGGCCGCAACGACTTCAGCGATGCCTGGCTGACTGCGTCGAACGTCGCAAACACGAAGAGGAGCACCGGGGTGCCGCGAAGGTCCGCGAGCTCGAGCCACCGACCGTCGGTCAAGCGTAGCCCGAGGTCGAGCCGCTCTCCTTTCGCTGCGTGGGGCGTGGTCTCCCGCGCGCCGGCCGAGTCGCGAGTACAGCACAAGATGATCGTGCAGCCCAACACGATCCCGAGAAGAATCGAGATCACGCGTATACCCGATTTAGGAAGACGGCTCCTGGTCATTGCAGCTGGCTCGGCAATATAGCAAGAACCCCAGGGAAGTGGACGGTATCCGTGAACGCCTGGACGTACTGCTCGCTGGTTGCGACGCGAAGTCTACTCGAAGCAGAGACCCTGTCGATTTCGTCCACGGCTACGATGAACATCGCGACCAGGAGATCGTGGGGCTCATCGCGGCGAGCCTGGCATTCGGAAACGCCGTGGCCGCCCGGCGAAGCATCGACCGCGTGCTCATCGCGTTGGGTCCTGAACCTGCGGCAACCGTCATAGATGCGGGCCACGCAGAGCTCCGTCGCCGCCTTCGGGGTTTCGTCCACCGCATCTATCGGGGCGAGCATCTCGCGTCCGTCCTGTCTAGGGCAGGCGACCTGTTCCGTGAACACGGAACCCTCGGCGAGGCGTTCCTCCATTTTCATCGGGCTAGCGACGGAGAGTTCCGGGAAAGTTTGGCCCGGTTCGCCGATGCGCTTCGTGGTGATGGGGCCAGTCGCAGCTTGCGTCACTTGGTCAGCGATCCTCGCGCCGGAAGCGCGTGCAAGCGTCTGGTTCTCTACGCGCGTTGGATGGTCCGCCCCGCCGACGGCGTCGACCTCGGACTCTGGCCGATTGCACCCTCCGAGCTCGTAATGCCCGTCGACACACACATCCATCGCATCAGCCGCAACCTCGGACTGACGAATCGCCGCACTGCAAGCTGGGCAACGGCCGAAGAGATCACGGATGCGCTGCGGGAGTTCGATCCTGACGATCCAGTCAAGTACGACTTCGCGCTTTGCCACCTCGGCGTGTCGAGGGAGTGTCCGAGTCGCCCGGACCCAGCCAAGTGCGAGCGATGCGTCTTGCAAGACGTATGCAACGTTTGGACGACAGGGCGCCACCGGGCCTCAGCGAAGAAACCCGGTGAGCTTCGGCTCTAGGGCGTGCAGGTCACTAACCCCCTCGACGCCCTCGCCACGCTCGAGGATGTCTCCGTTCATCTGGATGAGCTGGTAGTCCTGGAGCGCCTTGAGCGCTGTCTCGAGCTTGAGCTTCGAAAGCGATTCACGGCGTTCGATTTCGCCGGCGAGATACATCTGTTGTCCCAACGCGAGCGTGCGCTTGTACCAATCTTTCTTGGGAATCGGGCCGTCGAGGACGATTTCTGCTCCGCGCAGCGCTAGCAGGTAGCTCTCGAAGAAGGTTTGCAGCATCATAGCGTACCGCTCGAGTCGTTGACGCATCGCGCCGTCAGTGGCTTGCGCATAGCCGTCGCGGACTTCGATTTCACCGTCGTGCGCCATGTCGCGAAGCGTGTCCTGGAAAATCTCATCGAACGTCGCGTCAGTTCGATAGACGAACTCGTGCTTGAAGACCCTCGACAGCTGCAGGACACGGTCGTTGAGGCGCGCGATGTCCACCCATTGCTCAGTGTCGACCAACAGCGCCGCCGAAATCAAAGCCCGCGGCACGAAGAAGTGAATGATCGTGTTCTGGTAGTACTCGAGCGCGATCCGGCGCTCTGAATCGATGGTGTAGATAGGTTCTGGGCCCGTGTCGTGGGCGACGATGAGACGAGCGTCCAGGAACAAATGCAGCGCTTCGTCGATGGTGTCTTCCCGGATACGGCCTTCTCCGATACGAAGTTGCTGTGCGATCCGAGCTTTCACGACATCGAGCGTCGCAAGCAGATCCTCGCACGCGCTCACAGACTTGCGAATGGAGGTCGTGGAGGTCATGGCTCAGTTCAAGGAGGTCATGGCTCAGTTCATGGAGGTCATGGCTCAGGTCAAGGAGGTCATGGCTCAGGTCAAGGAGGTCATGGCTCAGTTCATGGAGGT
>CAZHPJ010000384.1:0-3228 GCA_964534585.1 uncultured Sandaracinaceae bacterium
ACGATCTGCACCGCTGGCGTCTTGAACGTGGGCAGCAAATCAGCCGGAAGGGCCCGGTACGAAACGGCGCCAAGCACCAAGACGATGAGTGCCCCCACGAGAACGACGTACGGGTATCGAATCGCGCCGCGAATCACTGAGGGCTCTCACTGAGGCGTCGTACTTCGGTAATCAAGTTCAAGGTGACTTCGTTCCGATGTTCAGGCGTCCAGAAATTCTTCAACGGATCGACATCCATGACAGGGCTCGCATGGTCCCCGGTCGCCATCTCTCGATGCATCGCCCCAGCCAGGGCGGTGCTATCCCTCGGCACCAGGCCATCGCTGGGCACAGCCAAGATGGTGTCCATGTACACGTTGGCAAGGTCCATGAGGCCGATGGTCGCGACCGCGGCGGACAGCGCCTCTTCCGCTCGCCGACCGATGAGCGTGATCGCCTCCGTGGTCGATGCGGCGAGCACTCGGGAGATGTTCAGCGGGGTGGCCCAGTAGTTGTCGATGACGATCCTCGTAACCTGCGAAACCAACCCGGCGTTGAAGATGCTGCTCGCGAATGTGCTTGCGAAGCCCGTGAGCGGCGCGTCCGCCTCGTAGGTCGAGTACGCTGAGATAATCGGGATGCTCGCAGTGAGGGCTGCGATGCGTTCTCGACGGGCATCCATGTAGGGGGCGCGCGTCACGGTCTTCAAGTCGTCGACCGATTGGCCGTTTCCTCCGACGGCGCTCAGCAACAATGCGTTGATCGCGGAGGGGGCCGGGTCCGCCACCGGGGTCCCGTGGAAGGGCGCCTGGAGCGCTACCCAACCGAGCACAGTATCGCCCCAGAGCTCGGGCGCATCGAGCAGCGCTTCCAAGGTGTCGAGCGCCCCTTTGCTGTGCGACACGATGATGATTCGCTTGTCCGTGCTTCGAAGAAATTCGAGGATCGCGGTGGCGTTGTGCTCGACGCTTTCTGAGGTATCGAACGATGCAGACGCGGTCGCCAGATTCTGGTAGGCGATGCCCTGGGCATCGAAGTAGCTCATCTGCGTGTAGAAGGTGATGAAGCCACCGGGCTCGATCGGGATCTCGATACGCGGAAGGGCATTCGCGATCGCGTCCCCGATCGGAATATCGATGCTCTTGTTGAGCGGCAAGTCGACACGCACATTGAGCGCGCGCGCGGCGTTCCTGAGCGCGGCGTTGACCTCGTTTTCGAGATTGCGACTCAGCTCTCCGTAAAGCTCCGACATGAACCCGCCGACAAAGAGCACCTCCTGATCCTTGGGCAGCTCGGTCATTCCACCCATGCCACCGGTGCCGCCAGTCCCAGAGCTCCCACCCTCACCATCGGCACCGCCGCTACCACCAAACCCACCGGCGCCGGCACTGCCACCGGCCTCGCCCGAACGAGCGCCCGAGCAATCGGAACACCCGGCCAACCCGAACGTCGACACAGCCGCACACGCCCACAAAACGCACCAATTCCTGCTCGAGGCCACCATCTTCATCGTCCAGTCCGACCAGCGACCTTCCCACGGGCGCAAGAGCACAGTCAAGACGGGCCAAGGCAGTGAGGGCATGCGACACGCCGTAACGCCGCCCATCGCGCTCGCGTACGCACTGGGTGAAACACCTACTCGCATTGACCTGCGCGATGATTTGCTGCGCCACCACTGTTGTGCGCGCGGAAACCGACGAACCCGAAGACACGCTGGCACCCCAATCGCACTGGCTGTCGGCGGGCCCCGATGCGCCGCAGATTGCATTCTTCTGGAGTGGACATCTGCGCGCGAGGCTCAGTGCGCGGATCCCGTTCATCGGCGGTCTGCAGGAGCCCGGGTTTTCGATGGCTCTGCTGCCGCTCATCGAGCTTCAGAATCAAGTCGGTTCCGATCAGGCGCTGCCCAACGAAAACTGGCGGGGGCGGCTAAGCCTTCGAGGCGCGTGGACCTGGGGCGAGGACCCCGGCGCGCCGCGGTTCTCACTGGGGGGCGCGATCGAGCATGAAAGCGACCATGCGACTGCACGCAGCGACGCGCCGGAGGTGTCGCTTCAGCTCAACGATGTCGCGGCGCTCGGCACCGTTCAGATCCCGAAGCCACGCCTGATGATTCGACTCGACATGCAGGCGGTCACCTACGTCATTTCATGCACGGACGTCCAAGCAGCGTGCCGCGACTTCACCGGATCAACGACTTTCGGAGGGCTTGCCGATCTGATGCTCGACGCCGGCGGCGCGAAGCCCACAAAGGGCAAATGGTACCTATTCGGCTCAGTGCACGGAGCCGGAATCGTGCCCAATGGAGACATGATCCGCGAGCTGCGCACCTCCCTGAACTTCGGCGTCTGGACCCGCTCACGCTTGGGGATGTGGCAGTTCTATGCGCTCGGCTTCTTTGGCAATGATGTAGGCATCGACCGCGGCAGCACCGTCACACAGGGCGGCGTAGGCGTCCGATGGGTTCCCTAGCAGCCGACCTTACCTACAGCGCCCCCCGCTCTTGGGCATCGGCCCATCGGGATCGCACCCACTGCCGCCAGAATCACTGTCGCTGCCACCGTCACTGCCACTGTCGCTGTCACTGTCGCTGTCACTGTCGGAGTCGGAGTCGCTGTCGGAGTCACAGTCGCTGTCACTGTCACTGTCATCACCGTCGCATCCGTCGCCACAGTCCTCATCGATCGCGACGCCAGCACACTCCGCCTCGCACGCATTGCCGTAGATGTTGCCATCTTTCCCGCAAACCGGGTCGTAGATCGCCGGGCAGGGGCAGGGTGCTTCACCTGGCACGCAAACACCGAGACACGTGTCCACGCAGATCGGGTCATCATCGACGCAGGTGTTGACGCAGACTTCAATCTTGCAGATGTGTCCGTCGCGGCAGTCGTCGTCGGAGTGGCATTCGTTCGGGCCCGGATCCTCGCACCTGTCATTGCAGTGCTCGAGCACCCAGCGGGCGACCCGTTCGCATAGCTTCTCAGAGTCGACCTTCGTGGAGCAGGCTTCGAACACGTACGTGGCAACCGCTTCACACTCGTCCTTGCAGGCAGGCGGCTGCGGGGCCTCGCAATGCTCCTCGACGCAGCGTCTCAGCTCTTTCCTGGAAGCCATGGCGCATCGCGCCTCGTCGCCTCCCCCATCGATGCACTGTTCGTACATCGTCCGGGCTGCGGCCTCACATCGACCTTCACAGGTGGGCGGCGGCACCTCGGTGCAGCTGCCGTCCAAGCAATTCTGCAAGAACTC
>CAZHPJ010000385.1:0-3203 GCA_964534585.1 uncultured Sandaracinaceae bacterium
GTTGTGGTGCGCGAACTCCAAGGTGCAGATCGAGTGGGTGACGCCCTCGAACGCGTCTGACATGGGATGAGCGTAGTCGTACATCGGGTAGATGCACCAGTCGTCTCCCGTGCGGTGATGAGTCGCTTTGCGAATACGATACATCAGCGGGTCGCGCAGGTTCACGTCCTTCGAAGCCATGTCGATTTTCGCGCGCAAGACGTGAGCTCCTTCGTCGACCTCGCCGGCGCGCATACGAGCCAGCAGGTCCAGGCTTTCCTCTGCGCTTCGATACCTAAAAGGGCTGTTGACTCCCGGTCGGTAGAAGTCTCCTCGTCCCCCGCGGATCTCTTCGAGACTCTGGCTGTCGACGTAGGCAAGCCCGCGCTTGATCAGGTCCAGTGCACAATCGTAGAGCCGTTCGAAATAGTCGGACGCGAAGTATTCGTGACTCCCCCAGTCGAACCCGAGCCAGCGCACGTCGTCACGAATCGCCTCGACGTACTCGGTATCCTCGGCCTCCGGGTTCGTATCATCGAAGCGCAGGTGACAGCGCCCCCGCTCGGAAAGCTCCGCAGTGGTGAAATTCAGACAGATCGACTTGGCATGGCCGATGTGCAGATAGCCATTCGGCTCAGGGGGAAACCGCGTCACGACCCGACCGCCGTGCTTGCCCTCTCGCACGTCCGCTTCGACGAGGTCGTGAATGAAGTTGGGCGCGTTCTCCTGGCCCTCGGCCTTCCCCTTCGGCTCGCTCATGCCGCAGGTCTAGCGCGCTTTTCGCCCCGATGCCGCATTTGCTTCAGTTCCCAAGGACGCCGCGAGCTCGAGTAAACACCGGGAGATGATCGGAGAGAGAGTCACAACGCTCCAACGGACAGCGGCCCGCATCAATCACTTCGAGGTCCTTGGTGATGATCAGGTCGATGATCATGTCGAACGGATCGAAGGACGTGTACCGGTCCTCGAGAGGAAGATCTTGGTGCGCATCCTCGTAGCCACGGTCGATGAACGACTTGATGGCTGGCTCGGTCAGGGTGCCATTCTCGACGTCGGTAAAGTAAAAGAAGGTGTTGAAATCGCCCCCAACGACTACGGGTTGGGTCACGCCTTCGGCGTCGGCCGCGATCTCTTCGGCCTGGGCGTCGCGGATGTCCAACGCACTGAGCGTCGACTCGAGGTGGACTTCGTAAAGCCTTACCAGACGCGAGCCGATCTTTGCGTCGGCTGCAATGGCGATTCGCCCGCCGAGCCGGGGCTCATCTGGGTTGGGTGTGCCCGGTGGCGTGTACCAACTTCGGTTTTGCGCGTGTCGGATCTGGCGGACGTTGCCTAACGGATAGCGGGACACGATGGCGTTGCCGTGCTCGCAGATGGGCGGATCGTACGGCCCAGTCGGGCCACGGTCGCCGGGCAGCTCGACGAACTCGGTCGCGTACACGTAGTAGTAGCCAAGCCGCTCAGCGCAGTCGCGAGCCACTATTCTAAGCATGCCGGAACCGTACCCGATCGCTTCTCCCCCCGCACCCCCCTCCACCCCCGTGGTGCCCTTGTGGCGCGAGCACAAAGCGAGACTATCCTTTGGCCCATGCTCTCGAAGGTCATCTTGGTCGTCTTGCTCATCATCGTCGCGGCCGTGCTCTACATGCGTTTCAGCGCCGTCCGGGTCTCTGCGAACGAAGCACGCCAGCTCGTCGCGAACGGTGCGACACTCCTCGATGTCCGCAGCCCGGAAGAGTTCGCGGGAGGGCACATCGACGGTGCCGTCAATATCCCGCTTCAAGAGCTCTCGGGACGCATCGATGAGCTTGGCGACAAGACCGATCCGATCGTCGTGTACTGCCAAAGCGGAACACGCAGCGCGATGGCGAAACGGATGCTCGAGATCAACGGCTTCGCGAGCGTCCACGACTTGGGGAGCATCCGAGAGTGGTGAGCGCCGTGCCCACAAACTACATATGCGCCGATTGTGATCACGAGTTCGCACCCGAAGATATGGGCAGCGATCTACGCTGTCCGAAGTGCAGCCGAACCGAGGCCGTGGGGCCCGCCAACGACTCCGCGCTCCAAAGCGACATCTGGCGTCAGTGGCTCGTGGTGTTCGCGCTTCTCTTCATTGCAGGCATCGCCTACCTGGTATTCGAATGACCACCCAAATCTCTTACGTATCGGACATCTTGTGTATCTGGGCCTACGTGGCCGAGGCTCGGCTGGATGAGCTGCGCAAAGAGTTCGGATCGTCGATAGGCGTCGAATACCGCTTCATCCCGGTTTTCGGCGCCACGAGGTATCGAATCGGCGAAGGCTGGAAAGACCGGGGCGGGTACGCCGGCTTCGGGGAGCACGTGCGAGAGGTCGCCAAGGGCTTCCCTCACGTCTCGGTGAACGAGCGCGTCTGGAACGAGGTTGCGCCAACGACGTCCTCGACCGCGCACGAAATGCTGTGCGCGGCGCGGCTGCTGGTGGATGAGGGGGCCGTGGACGCGAGGCGTCGCGACGACCTGGGTGGACGCAGCGTCTTCGAGGAAGCGACATGGCAAGTTCGGTCGGCGTTCTTCGAGCACGCGCGTGACGTTTCGGACCGTGAGGTGCTGCTCGATGTCCTCGCTCGGGCCGGGATTCCAACGGACGCGATCAAAGCAAAGTTGAAATCCGGCGAGGCGATGGCGGAGCTCTGCCGGGATATCGAGCTACGCGACGAGTACAAGATCGAAGGCAGCCCGACCTACTACCTCAATGAAGGCAGGCAGAAGCTCTACGGCAACGTCGGCTATCGGGTCGTGTCGGCAAACCTGCGCGAGCTCCTAGAACAGCCGGGTCACCAGGCCTCCTGGTGCTGACCTGGGCCATGCGAAGCGGGCGAAATCGACTCAGTGAATGGACTCTCGTCCCTCGGTCTCAGCCTCAGTAGCGGGTCGATATCCGAGCAAGCGCATGACACCCAGAGCCACGCCTCCGCCAAGTAGGGCGGCTGCGTGCAGCGCGACGAGAGACATGATGACGACTAGAAATCCAGTATCCATGGGAAACCCCCAATCCGTTCCCGCGGGCCGCTCACTGGGGCTTGCCACCCGCGTTCCATACGCACCATCTTGGGCACGGCGACGCACTGCGTCAAGGGTTAATGCTGTAATTTTCCAACATCGTCTGTTTTAGGGGGCTACTTGGCAGGGAAACGGCTCCGCGCCTGGAATGTCCTGCACGAAGGTTCCTTCTTCCGCGCG
>CAZHPJ010000386.1:0-3199 GCA_964534585.1 uncultured Sandaracinaceae bacterium
GGTGTTCGCCGCCCAGCAACACCGACTGATGGAGAACGCGCGCCGCGTCGAGGTATCGGGTGCGCATGCGGAAAAGCGCCATGCCGTAGACGTGGTGCCACCGGGCATCGAGCGTGGAATCCTCTATCGCCTCGAGCTCCTCTACAGCCCTACCAAAGCGGCGTGCCTCCATCAGTTCTTCGGCACGCGAGACTCGGTCCGAAACACTGGGCGATGCACGCTTTTCCAATTTGCGAGCGGCGGCTCTTTGTCCGGGTTGAACGGCGGCCTTCCACGCTTCGAGTGCTGCGTCCTGCGCGTCCTCGGTTCGCCCCAGCTCAACATAGACATCCGAGAGTATGGCGAGCAGTGCGACACGATTGCTAACGCCGTGCTTGCGGCGCGTGAGCCTGCGTAGCTCCTCCGCGGCGATCTCGAGCTCACCGAGCTGAACCGCACAATCGGCAGCGATCGCACGGTCATGGCGGGTCACCGTAGCGTTGCTCGACGCGGCGCCCAGTAATACCGGCCGCGCCTCGGCACAGTGCCCGCATTGCGCGGCAGCGGTTGCCCATCGGCGAAGCGAGTCGTTGCGCATCGACTCCGGAAGCGTCGACGGGGTTTGTGCGAGTTTGTCCATCGCGTCGCAGGGCCGGCCGATACCAAGAAGCAGCCGACCCTCGAGGTAACGCAAGGCGTCCTGGTTGCGGGTGCCCTCAGGAAGACGAGCGATCTCGCTCAACGCCCCGCGTTCGTCTCCAACGCGAACCAAAGACACGACACGATCGAGCCCCTCCTCGGCCAGCGCCCCAGCGCCAACGAGCAATGCGAACCCCACTCCCATCCAAAAACGTCGCAATACGGAGAGAATCTACCACTCATTGGCCCTAGCGCAGAGCGATTGGCGATCGTTGAATGCGTCTCGTATGCTCCGCCGCTGACGATGGGACGCGCGATCATCTTATTGCTTGCCGGTCTGGCCATGGCGGGGTGCAAGAATAGCATTGGAGACAGCTGTAGCGGCTCCACCGACTGCTCGGTCACCGGTGAACGCCAATGCGACCTGGCGCAGCCAGGCGGTTACTGCACGGTCTTTTCGTGCGACCCAGACACCTGTCCCGAGGGCGTCTGCGTCGAGTGGCGCTTCATTCCCAGCCGCACCGCGGAAACCTGGTGCATGCAGACCTGTGGCAATGGCGGGTGCGGCCGCGTCGAATACTCGTGCGTGTTCCCGAATCAGATCACGATGAGCGGCGGATTCGATCTAGAGCTCCCACTGAACGAGCGGGTTGCGCGCATCATCGACCTCGAAAGCAACAGCGCCGACGCCAAGATCTGCGTGGCCCTGTCCCCCGGAAGCAATCCAGACTCGACGCCCGAGCCCAGTGCGGAGCTCGACGCAGGCATATAGCCCACCATCCGGCAGGGAAACCGACGCGGCGGCCGATCGAGCGTAGTATGGTTCGGATGATGTCTCCGGGCCTCTTGCGGTATCTAGCGGGCCGCCTCCTGCGGGCGCTGCTGACCGTCGTCGGGCTGGTGACGATCGTGTTCTTGTTGGTGCGCCTGATCCCGGGCGACCCCGTGGAAGCGATCCTCGGCGACCAAGCCGGCCCTGAAGAGAAGGCCGAGCTTCGCCGCGCGCTCAATCTCGACCGGCCCATCGGAGAGCAGTACCTATCGTTTCTCGGCGATATGGCCGATGGCAGCATGGGAACGTCGTTCCGGCGGCCCGATCGTTCCGTGTGGTCGATGATGCGCGACGTGTTGCCGTACACAATCGTGCTCGCCCTCGCCGCGTTGCTCGTAGCATGGTTCGTGGCGATTCCACTCGGCACCATCGCCGCCGCTAGAGCCGGCAAGGGCTGGGACAAGATCGCATCGACCGTTGCGGTCGCAGGCTTGGCGATCCCCAACATCTGGCTCGGACCTCTCCTGATCCTCGCGTTCGGGGTCAAACTTCGTTGGCTACCCCTGCCGGGCGACGATCTGGCCGGCCCCGTGGCGTTGATCCTGCCCGCGATCACGATTGGAACCGCGTTTGCCGCAGTGCTGACGCGGCAGACCCGCGCGGCCATGATCGAGGTGCTCGCCCAACAGTACATCACCGCCGCTAGGGCACGGGGGGTCCCTTCAGTCGCGCTGTTGCTCCGCCACGCGCTTCGAAATGCCTTGCTCCCGGTCATGACGATCGGTGCGGCGCAGCTCGGGGCTTTGCTCTCGGGCACGGTGGTCACCGAGAAGATCTTCGAGCGGCAGGGGCTCGGGACACTCTTTCTCGATGCGTTTTTCGCTCGTGACATCCCGGTGGTTCAGGGCTGCGTGCTCGTGATCGCGGTCATCTACGTAGGCGTGAATCTCGTCGTGGATGTGGCGTACGGGATCGTCGACCCGAGGGTGAGGCTGTCATGAGCAGGGTTCGCGCTCGCCTTCGAAAGACCCCGCTCGGCTTGGCGATCGTGATCGTCTTTTTCGTGTTGGGCTTCGTCGGTCCCTGGATCGCGCCCTACGATCCGCTCGCGATCGACCTTCTACACGAGTACGAGCCTCCTTCGTGGGTCCACCTGCTCGGTACCGGGGACAACGGCATCGACATCCTGAGCGCTTTGCTCCACGGCGCGCGGCTCGCTGCGATCGTTGGAATCGTCGTCGTCGGAGTATCCGTCGTCATCGGCACCTTGCTCGGTACCTGGGCGGGTTACTACGGTCGACTCACCGACCACGCGATTACCGGGGTCGCCGACCTAGTACAAGCCTTCCCCGCCATCGTGCTGAACATCGCGGTCCTTGCCTTGGTGGCTCGACCCGGTCTCGTGCATTTGATCGTGGCGCTCGCCATCAACGGATGGGTGTTGTACGCACGCCTGGCGCGTGCCGAAACACTGACATTGAGAGAGCGTGAGTTCGTCGAGGCGGCGCGGGCGCTCGGCGTACCGACACACGAGATCCTGCGCCGGCACGTGATTCCCAATTTGCTCGGGCCCCTCGTCATTCAGGCGACGACTGGATTGGGCGTGGTGATCTTGGCGGAGTCGACGTTGTCGTTTCTCGGGCTTGGGCCTGGAAAAGCCGTGTCCTGGGGCGCCCTCCTCGATCAGGGCACCAGTGTGCTGCTGCGCTTCCCACACGTTGCGCTGTTCTCAGGCGGCGCGATCGCGCTGACCGTGCTCGGCTTCAATCTCACGGGCGACTGGCTGCGAGACCGGCTCGACCCGCGCCT
>CAZHPJ010000387.1:0-3199 GCA_964534585.1 uncultured Sandaracinaceae bacterium
TGGCCCGATATTGCCCGGCAGGGTACCGTCCTCCATCGCGTGGCAGGCCAGGCAGGCTGCGCATCGCGGAGTACTTGGATTCGTTAGGGGTCGCTTTCATCGAAGGCGGGTGGCCTGGCTCGAATCCCAAAGACGTCGAGTTCTTCGAGCGCGCGAAGGGTGTCGCTTGGAAGAATGCAGCCATCGCTGCATTCGGCTCGACATGCCGGGCGCAGCTTCGTGCTGAGGACGACAAGCAGCTCCAAACGTTACTCTCGGCGGAGACACCGGTGTGCACGCTCTTTGGCAAGACGTGGAACATGCACGTGACGGAGGTGCTGCGTACGAGCCTCGAAGATAACCTGCGGATGATCGAGGAGAGCGTGGCCTTTCTTCGGCAGAACGACCGCCGCGTGATCTACGACGCGGAGCATTTCTTCGACGGTTGCAAGTCCGACGATGAGTACGCACTCGAAACGTTGCGGGCCGCGGCGCGAGGTGGGGCAGAAACCCTGGTCCTTTGCGACACGAACGGCGGTTCCATGCCTTGGGAGATCGAGGAGATGATCAAGGTCGTGCGGGAAGCCCTTCCGGACGCACGACTCGGCATCCACGCCCACAACGACGGGGAGTGCGGTGTCGCCAACTCCGTCGCAGCCGTTCGCGCAGGTGCTTGCCAGGTGCAGGGGACGGTCAACGGCTATGGCGAGCGCTGCGGCAATGCCAATCTCTGCGCGATCATCCCAGACGTGCAGCTCAAGCTCGGCTTGCAGTGCCTTCCCGAAGGTAGCCTCGAGCAGCTCTATGATCTGGCCCATTTCGTGGCGGAGATCGCGAATCTGAGCCCTAACGACCACGCGGCGTACGTCGGACGCAGCGCGTTCGCACACAAGGGCGGTGTCCACGTGTCGGCCATTCGCCGTCATCCGGAGTCGTATGAGCACATCAACCCGACCCTCGTCGGCAACGAATCGCGTGTGGTGGTGAGCGAGCTGTCGGGGCGCAGCAACCTACTGAGCAAGGCCGAAGAGCTAGGGCTCGAAGTGGGCTCGGACCACGGGGGCCGTGTGCTCGAGAAGATCAAAGAGCTCGAGTCCAAGGGCTTCGCGTACGAAGCCGCGGAGGCGTCGGTGGCGCTATTGATGACCCGTCACCAGGCGGACTACGAGCCTCCGTTCGAGGTGCTCGACTTCCAGGCCGGAGTTGGACGACGGCGGGGCGGCGGCATGTTCGCCGAGGCCACAGTCAAAGTGCAGATAGGCGACGAGGTGGTGCACACCGCGGGCGAAGGCAACGGCCCGGTAAGCGCGCTCGACTCGGCGCTTCGAAAAGCACTGCGACCCTTCTTCCCCGAGGTCACAGAGATGCATCTCAGTGACTACAAGGTTCGCATTCTGGACGGGCGCAACGGAACCGGCGCGACGACGAGGGTGCTCATCGACAGCCAATCGGCCCATGACACCTGGAGCACTGTCGGGGCGTCTAGCAACATCATCGAGGCATCGCTGCAAGCGCTGATCGATAGCATCGAGTACGGGCTCACACTGGAGCGCGCCAGGCTCGAAAAGCAACCGGAAGCCCCGGCCGCGCGGACTTAGCTATTGCCCTCACCACGCGTGCCGTGCATCATCGCCGGCTGCACAGGTAACGATACATGAAAGCAAAGATCACACTGCTCCCTGGCGACGGCATTGGCCCCGAAATCGTGGACGCGACGCGCCAAGTCCTCGAAACGATCGCGAGAAAGTCCGGCCACACGTTCACGTTCTCGACGCACCTGATCGGCGGCATCGCCATCGACGAGACGGGGGTGCCGCTGCCGGACGACACCATCGTCGGCTGCCGGAGCGCGGATGCGGTCTTGCTCGGCGCGGTCGGCGGCCCGAAATGGGACGACCCCACCGCCAAGGTTCGCCCGGAGCAGGGGCTTCTCGGAATGCGGAAGGCGCTGAAGCTCTTCGCGAACGTTCGCCCGGTGAAGCTCTTCCGCGGCCTCGAAGCAGCCTCCCCTCTAAAGGCGGAGCGGCTGCACGGCGTGGACTTGGTGTTCATTCGCGAGCTCACGGGCGGCATCTACTTCGGTCAGCCCAAGGGCAAAGAGACCAAGAACGGCCTGCGCATCGGCTTCGACACGATGATCTACGACGAGAACGAGATTCGCCGCATCGTCGAGCTGGCCTTTGATGTGGCGCGGAAGCGCGGCGGGCACGTCACCTCGGTCGACAAGGCGAACGTGCTTGCAACGATGCAGGTGTGGCGCGAGGTCGCCACCGAGGTGGGTAAAGAGAACTCCGACATCAAGCTCGATCATCAGCTCGTCGACTCGGCCGCGATGCGGCTCGTCACCGATCCGTCGTCGTTCGACGTCATTGTGAGCGGAAACATGTTCGGCGACGTCCTGTCGGATGAAGGTGCCGTGTTGACCGGCTCACTCGGACTCCTTCCGAGCGCCTCGCTCGGTGAGGGAACGCTCGGCGTGTACGAGCCGATCCATGGATCGGCGCCCGACATCGCAGGCAAGGGAATCGCGAACCCACTCGGCACGATCCTGAGCGCCGCGATGCTCCTTCGGCACAGCCTCAACCTCGGCGAAGATGCGAAGACAATTGAAGACGCAGTCCAGAAGGTCCTCGATAGTGGCCTTCGGACGGCAGACCTGAGCGGCGGACAACGTTCGCTCGGCACGACAGAGATGGCGGACGCAGTCGCAGCAGCCATCGAAGGTGCGTAACGAAAGGAACGCCATGCCCCGCAAACGCGTTAGCCGGTTGTTTGACCTGAAAGAAGACGAACATGGACGCCAATACATGGAGGTCTACCTCGACGGCATCACGCTCCTCCGATTGGTACTGAGCAACAAGGGCACCGCCTTCAGCTATGAGGAGCGCGTCGCGCTTCGGCTAGGCGGCCTACTCCCTCCGCAGTTCAACACACTCGCTCAACAGATCGACCGTGTCTACGAAGGCTTCGTCCAGGCGCCTACCGACATCGACAAGTATCAGTACTTGCGGAATGTGCAGGAACGACAGGAGATCCTGTTCTACGCTCTGCTCGAGAAACACCTCGAGGAAATGCTGCCAATCGTGTACACGCCGACTGTCGGCGCGGCGGTGCAACAGTTCAGCGCACTGTACCAGAACCCACGCGGCCTTTCGTTCTCACCACTCAACATCGATCGCGCCGACCAAACGCTTCACTGCTACCCAATGGAAGACGTTCG
>CAZHPJ010000388.1:0-3198 GCA_964534585.1 uncultured Sandaracinaceae bacterium
AGCGCCTCGGCGGTGACACGCTTGCTTTCCCGGCACGGGCTGAGCGGTCCGAAGATGGAGATCGAGGTGGCGGCGCGCCACCGCTTCGTCGCGGCGAGCTGCGGTGAGCTGTGGCAGGGCGACGCCTGCCACGGTCCGAAGCTGTTCGATCCCCAGGCCGGTCGCGAGCTGCGCGTGAAGATCTTCGGGCTGCTCGACGACAAGAGCCGGCTCGTGACTTACCTGCGCGCGAGCTTTCACGAGCGGCAGGAGGACTTCTTGCGCGTCTTGTTGGAGGCGGTGCGGCGGCGCGGGGTGCCCAGGAACCTGCTGCTCGACAACCACGGGAGCTTCACCGGGTCCGACTCCAAGGTCACTTGCGCCAAGCTCGGGATCCGGCTGGTCTACGCGCGCCCGTACGACGGTGCCAGCAAGGGCAAGATCGAGCGATTCTGGCGGACGCTGCGTGCCCACGTGCTCGACCGGCTCGCGCCCGACGCGATCAAGACGCTCGACGACCTCAACCTACGCCTGATGACATGGGTGAACGGTGAGTACAACGTCCGGTCCCACAGCGGACTGAACGGCCGGACGCCGCTGGAGGTCTTCGAGGAAGAAGCGGACGAGCTTCGCTCCGCGGGCGACAGCGCCGAGCTCGAGGCGAACTTCGTCGCACACGTCGAGCGTTCGGTGAAGAACGACTCCACCTGCACCTTTGGCGGCAGAGTCCTGGAGGTCCCGCCGCACCTGCGCGGGCGCAGGGTGACGCTGTACTACCAGGTGCTGCGTCCCGAGCTCGTATGGCTCGAGGACGGTGACACGCGTGTCCCGGTGCGCGAGGTCGACGCGGTCGCGAACTCACGGCGGCCGAGGATCATTCGGAGGGCGCCGCAACGGACGCCGGAGGCGACCGGGCTCAACGCGGTCGAGGGCTCGCTGAAGAGATTCATGCACCCGGACCCGTTTGGAAAGGCCGCGGGCAGCGATGGCGTGGGCAACGCCGACGAGCTGGAAGGAGGTGCGGCATGCGCGCGATGATGAACCGCTTCGGACTCGCGCGGCTGCCCTTCACCAAGGAGATCGCCGCCGAGGATCTGTTCGAGGTCACCAGCCACGCTGACGCCATCGCGCGGCTGAGTGCGGCGGTCGAGGGCAGGGCCTCGGCCGTGCTGACGGGCGAGGCCGGGGTGGGCAAGACCTGCGTCCTGCGTGGGCTCGAGCGCAACCTCAACCCCTCCCGCTACCGCGTCACCTACCTGCACCACGCCAACGTCAGCCCGCG
Organism: uncultured Sandaracinaceae bacterium; assembly: GCA_964534585.1. GTDB lineage: Bacteria > Myxococcota_A > Polyangia > Polyangiales > Houyiibacteriaceae > SG8-38. The sequence goes on from CAZHPJ010000388.1 coordinate 1,262, forward strand.
GGATTTCTATCGCCAGCTATCGATGGTGCTGGGCCTGGAGCCCAGGGCTCATCCCTCGGCGATGTTTCGCCAGCTCCAGGCTCACATCGAAGATCTGGCGGACGAGCAGAAGGTGCACCCGGTGTTGCTGCTCGATGAAGCGCAACTCGTACCGACCTCGATGCTCGAGCAACTGCACATCTTGCTCAACTACCGGATGGACTCGCGCGCTTTCCTGTCGGTGATCCTGGTCGGATTGCCCGAGCTTCGCGAGCGGCTTGCGCGCAACCTGCTCTCGAGCCTGTCGACGCGGCTGCCGGTACGGGTCCATCTCGAACCCCTTGCGGCGGAGCAGGTCGGCGGCTACCTGCATCATCGCATGGCGACCGCGGGCTCGACGCAGGAGGTCTTCAGCGAAGACGCGGTGCTGTGCATCCGCGAGGCGAGCGGTGGCGTGCTGCGCAAGATCGACGTGCTCGCCCATCATTGCCTGGAAGTCGTCGGTCGTGGCAAGGGATCCCTGGTGGACGGCGGAATCGTGCAAGAGGCGGTGCGCGAATGCGCGGAGGCTCTGCGATGAAGGTGGAGCCGCTGCCGGTCCAGCACGTCGCGGCGGCCGAGGCGGCCACTGAGCCCTCGTGGCTGGTCGAAGGTCTGTGGCTCGAGCAAGGAGTCGGTTTCCTGGCGGGCCATCCGAAGTCGTGCAAGTCATGGCTCGCGCTGGACATCGCGCTGTCGGTGGCGTCGCGCACGCCGGTGGCTGGTCACTACCCTGTCCAGCGTGGTGGAGGAGTGTTGGTCTTCGCGGCCGAAGACTCGCCAGCGATGGTGCGTGCCCGTTTTTGTGGCATGGCGGCCGAGCGACAGCTGGCGCTCGAGGACGTACCGATTCATCTCGTACTGGAGAGCAGCCTGCGGCTCGAGTCGAAAGGGGATCAGGCGCGGCTGTCGGCGACGGTCGAGATGCTGCGGCCCGCGCTCCTGATGCTCGATCCCTTCGTGCGCATGACGGGCATCGACGAGAACTCGGCGCAGGAAGTTTCTTCGGTGCTGGCCTTCCTACGCGGACTGCAACGCACTCACGCCGTCGCGATCCTCGTCGTACACCACGTGCGCAAGTCGGCCGGCGCTGGAAACGGCGGTCTGGCGCTGCGGGGCAGTGGCGACTTCTGGGCTTGGTCGGACACGAACCTGTACCTCTCCCGCAGGCAGGAGAGACTTCAGCTCGCCATCGAGCATCGCAGTGCGCCGACGCCCGAGCCGGTCGCGCTCGAGCTGTGCGGCGACCAGGCCGTCGGTCCGTATCTCGAGCTATGTGACTTGGCGCGGGTGGAGCCCGACCAAGAGCCGCTTGCAGATCGCATCCTCGCTGCCTTGCGGTCCGCGGGTGGACCGCGGCGTCTCGACGATCTTCGCGCCGAGCTGCGCGTCCGCATGCAGAGCCTGGTCGACGCTTTGCGTCAACTCGAGCACGATGGCCAGGTCTGTCGCGACAACGCCGGGTGGAACCTGGTCTCGGGCCCGCTCCTGCCCATCCCCACAACGAGCGAATCTGGCGAAACGGAAGCAGGCTCTGCTGAGGAGCAACCTGCCAAGGGATAGCCAGACCCGACGGTGCGCCGAAGGTGCACTCAGGCCCCCTGATCGCCAACGGCGCTCAGGGGGCTCTGCTCATGCATCAGAGACTGCCACGAACGGACGCTTCGGACACCGGAGGGCCATGCCTCGAAAACCTCGGGGTCCGGGGCAGAGCCCCGGGCAACCGCCGGTGACGCTTCGATGATCCCCGGACGGTCGACGACCAGCGCGCTTCCCTTCCGGGCCTTAAGGGTGAGCGGGAAGGGAAGGGGGAAAGCCGAGAAGAGCGTGACGTGCACGGCCGGGATCAGTGCGCGCTGTAACAGCAGTTGGGCTTTGATGGTCGACACGTCGGGTTTGCGGATGAAGCGCGTCGTGCT
>CAZHPJ010000389.1:0-3197 GCA_964534585.1 uncultured Sandaracinaceae bacterium
CAAGGACCCGTCCGGTGACAAGCTCCTCGAGCTCCTCGAGCGGCGCCTCGACAACTTCGTTTTCCGTGCTGGCTTCGCGCCGACGATTCCCGCAGCCCGTCAGCTCGTCTGCCACGGCCATTTTCTCGTGAACGGCAAGCGCCTCGACATCCCGTCGTACCGGGTTCGTGAAGGCGACGTAGTCAGTCTCCGCGAGCGCAGCCAGAACCTGGCCGCTGTCGCCGCGTCCCTCGAGGACGTGCGGGTCGTGCGCCCCGACTGGCTCGAGTTCGACGAGGGCAAGGGCACCGCAAAGGTCAAGAGCCTCCCGAAGCTGGGCTCGGTCCCCTTCGCCCTAGAGATCGACCTAGTCATCGAATACTACTCCAAGCGCCTGTAAGGAAAAGGGGACTGTCCCCTCTGACGCCACACGCCATGCAAAGCGTCGACGTCATCATCCCGGCTCTCAACGAGGAGCGCGCACTCCCTCGCGTCCTACACGAAATCCCCAGCCCGCCCGTCCGCCGCGTCATCGTCGCTGACAACGGTTCCACCGATCGCACCGCCGAAGTAGCCCGAGAAAACGGCGCCGAGGTCGTCTACGAGCCCGAGCGCGGCTACGGCGCTGCGTGCCTGAGAGCCCTTGCCCATCTCGCCGCGGACCCACCGGACATCGTCGTCTTCCTCGATGGCGACTACAGCGATCACCCGAGCGAGCTCCTGTCGCTCGTCGATCCCATCGTGGCCGGCGACGCCGACATGGTGATCGGTTCGCGCGCCCGCGGCCGTCGGGAACAAGGCGCCCTCAGCCCACAGCAACAGGTCGGCAATGCCATCGCCTGCCGTGCGCTTCGGCGCTTGTACGGGGTTAATTACACCGACTTGGGCCCGTTTCGTGCGATTCGCTGGGAGACCTTGCAGGCGTTGGGGATGAAGGACCGCAACTATGGCTGGACGGTCGAGATGCAGATCAAGGCGGCGCAGCGCGGCGTGGCATATCGCGAGGTGCCGGTCTCGTACCGGCAGCGCATCGGTGTATCCAAAGTCAGCGGTACTATCCGAGGGTCGGTGAGCGCGGGCGTGAAGATCCTCTGGCTGCTAGGTCGCTACGTATGGAGCTAGCGCAGCTGGTCGTATTCGTGCGGCCGCCGACTGTAGGCAAGGTGAAGACTCGGCTCGCGGGGCTCTTCGGGGAGCGTGGCGCCGCCGAGCTATACCGCGCCTTCGTCGAAGACACGCTTCGTCTTTGTGCGCGCGTTCGCGATGCAGGGCGCGTCGACGTGGCGATTTGGTCGGCTGGCCCGGACGATGACATCGTGTCCGACTGGGCGGACCGCCTCGGGGTGTCCGCGATGCTGCAGCCCCAGGGCGACTTGGGGGTCAAGCTTGCCATGGTGTTCGACGAAGGTCTTCGTCACTACCAGCGCGTCGTGGTCATAGGAAGTGATGTGCCCACCCTTCCGATCGACCTCATCGGCGCAGCGTTTGATTCCCTCGAAGAGACCCCGATCATGCTCGGTCCGGCGAACGACGGCGGCTACTACGCCATAGGCGCGTCGCAGCGGGTGCAGCCGAGCTTCGAGGGGGTTCGCTGGTCTACGGTCGACGCGTTGGAAGACACCGTGAAGGCCAACGCGCCGAGAAAGGTCGCGATCATCGCACCGTGGTACGACATCGACGAGCCCGAAGACCTCGCTGTTCTGCGCGCCCATCTTTCTGTCGATTCTGCGGCCGCGCCCGCCACGGCGCGCTCCTTGGTCGAGCTCGCCCAGGCTCATAGGTAGGGCGTCATCAGTCTCGCGGTTCCGTCGCGGACCTTCTGGAACAGCGAACGTCCATCGAGCTCCTGAGGCGTCAGCAAACGAGCGTCTTGCAAGCGATGCTGCACGTGTTCTTCGAGGATGGCGCCCAGCGTGTCGTCATAGCACTCGACGTTGAACTCGAAATTGAGACGCAAGCTTCGCGGATCCCAGTTCGACGATCCGATCGAGGACCAGTAGCCGTCGACGACGAACAACTTCGAATGATCGAATGGCGCCGGCGAGAGCCACAGCCGAATCCCATCGCGCAGCACTTGCCGGTGGTGATCCCACATGGCCCACCGGACGACGGGGAGGTTCCCCATTTCCGGCACGATGATGTCGACCTCGACCCCGCGTTGTGCGGCGAGGTGAAGCGCCTTCAACAGCACCCTGTCCGGCAGAAAGTACGGGGTCATGATGCGAATCGAACGGCGCGCCGCTCCCACCGCAGCTAGAAAAACCCAATGAAGCTTGTCGATGTCCCTGTCGGGGCCGTCGGTGATTCCACGGGCGAGCGTCTCCCCCTCGGGCTCTAGCTCCGGGAACCAGAGGCTTCCCGCCAACTTCTCGCCCGTGGTGAAGGTCCAATCTCTCGCGAATGCGTCTTGGAGGTGCGTCACCACTGGGCCGACGATCCTGAAGTGCAAATCCTTGGTTGGATGCTGTGGATTCGACGCCAGCACGCTGCCCTGCCGGATGTTCATTCCGCCTGTGAACCCGACGTGCCCGTCCGCGACCAGGATCTTGCAGTGGTTTCTCAGATTGAAGTGTGTGAAGGACCGAGGCAACAAAGCGGGTAGGAACTTCGCCACTGGAACGCCTCGCTTCTTCAACACACGATGGATCCGGGGACGCGCGTAGCGACTTCCGACGTCGTCGATCAAGACGCGGACTTCGACGCCGCGGGCGCACGCCTCTGCTAGCGCGTCGACGAACTCCTTCCCCACCCCCTTGGATTCGAAGATGTAGCTCACGAACGAGATCGATTCGCGTGCACCTCGAATCGCTTCGAGCATGGCGGGATAAGCCTCATCACCATCGACGAGCCGATCGACGCGGTTGCCCACGAGCAGCGGACGCTGGGTCACCTTTCCAACGACACGTGCAAGCTCGATCAACCGCGCTCGGTCGCTTCCGAGCTCGCGGTCCAAGTCCGCAGGCGAGCGCGGCGCTTCGTCCAAGGATACGCTGTAGTGTGTCGCGCCAGATTTGAGCGCCTTCGCGCGTCTTTGAATCCGATTGATCCCTAGAAAGACGTAGAGGACCGCGCCGATGAACGGCACCAGCCAAATCAGCCCCACCCAGGCGGTTGCCGCGCGCGCGTCGGTCTTGTGCAAAACGACGTGCGAGGACGCAGCGAGCGCGATCACCAGATTGAGCACGACGCTCAGCTCCGGCATGATATCCTGCAGTTGC
>CAZHPJ010000390.1:0-3192 GCA_964534585.1 uncultured Sandaracinaceae bacterium
GACGACGCCGATTCTCGGCATCATGTACTACTTCTTGCCCAAGGCAGCCGATCGGCCGGTCTTCTCCTACCGCTTGTCGATCGTCCACTTCTGGGGACTGGTCTTCCTCTACATCTGGGCCGGCCCTCACCATTTGCTGTACACCGCTCTGCCCGATTGGGCGCAAAGCCTCGGCATGGTCTTCAGCTTGATGCTTTGGGCGCCTAGCTGGGGCGGCATGCTGAACGGCCTGCTTACGCTTCGCGGCGCGTGGGACAAGCTCCGCACCGACCCAGTGCTGAAGTTCTTGGCTGCAGGCGTGACCTTCTACGGCATGAGCACCTTCGAGGGGCCGCTCCTCAGCATCAAGGCGGTCAGCGGGCTCGCTCACTACACGGACTGGATCATCGCGCACGTCCATGGTGGCACCCTCGGTTGGAACGGTCTCATGGCTGCCGGCATGTTCTACTGGCTCGTTCCACGGCTATATGGGACGAAGCTCCACTCGCGCGGCGCAGCCAACTTCCACTTCTGGATCGCCACCGTCGGCATCCTCTTGTACGTGGTTTCGATGTGGGTCGCCGGCATCACCCAAGGGCTGATGTGGCGCGCGGTCAACGAAACAGGGGGCCTTCTCTATCCGAACTTCGTCGAGACCCTCCTCGCGATTCGGCCGATGTACTGGGCCCGCCTCGTCGGCGGTCTCCTGTACTTCGCGGGCTTCCTCATCATGACCTGGAACCTCATCAAGACTGCCCGAGCCGGCTCCGCCGTCGACGGCGAGATCGAGGTGCCAGTGCTGACCGAGCCGCGGGACAAGACCATCCCCTGGCCCAAGCTGGTTTTCGGTCAGCCCGTCATCGCCTCGATCATCGTGATGGCGCTTCTGTTCGCCATGGTCTTCTTCGACGGTCTGGTGAGCACGATTCTGGCTGCCACAGCGGTCATGTGGATCGTCGCAGCCATCGGGATTGCGATCCGAGATCGAGGCTCCGAGAAGATTTCATGGCACCGCGCGATCGAGGGGCGAGCCGGGATCTTCACGGTGATCGTCACGCTTGCGATCCTCGTTGGAGGCGTCATCGAGATCATCCCCATGCTGATCTCGGTTCCGGAAACGATCCGCACGACCAAGAACGTGCCCTATACTCCCCTCGAGCTCGAAGGCCGTGACGTCTTCATCCGCGAGGGTTGCTACACCTGCCACTCGCAAATGATCCGCCCCTTCACCTGGGAGACCGCGCGTTACGGCGCGGTATCGACGCTCGAGGACTCGATCTTCGATCATCCGTTCCAGTGGGGGTCGCGACGCATCGGTCCGGACCTGGCGCGCGTCGGCGGCAAGTACCCCGACGTATGGCACTACAAGCACATGACCGATCCGCGTGAGATCTCGCCGGGCTCGAACATGCCCCCCTACGATCACCTTTCACAAGAAGCGCTGGACTTCTCAAAAACCCCCAACAAGTTGAGGGCGATGCGCAACGTGGGCGTCCCCTACAAGCCGGATCAGATCCAAACCGCCGAAGAGGTTGCTCGGACCAATGCAGCCGCAATCGCCACGGGTCTAGCAAAGAGCGCTGGCGTTGCGGTCTGTGAGGAGCCGAGCGCGGCCTGTGAGCTCCTGGTCAACAGCAGAATGATCGCATTGATCGCGTACCTGCAACGCCTCGGCCGGGTGCCCGCAGACCGGTCGATTGCGGCAACCGACACGAAGGAGGTAGCACGATGAGCCGCTTCGCAGCCGAGTTTTTCGCGCAGAGCCCGGTGCTTCTCTATCCATTGATCGCGCTGGTTCTGTTCTTCACCGTGTTCCTAGCCGTGATCATTCGCGTCATGCGAATGAAGAGGTCCGAAGCGGATCGGTACGCGCAGCTTCCGCTCGAGGAGGAAGTGCAGGTTCCCCATGAATGAAGTCAAGCGCACGGATGAAATTCAAGGCGAGATCCTCCACGTCTACGACGACATCGAGGAAGCCGACAACAACCTCCCGACCTGGTGGCTGCTCACGTTCTACGGAGCGATCGCCTTTGGCCTCGCGTACTGGTTCTACTATCACGAGTATGGGATCGGAAAGCTCCCGCCGGAGGTGTATGCCGAGGCCGCCGCTGCTGCGGAAGCCAAGCGAAGCATCGTCACCGACGAATCGCTCGACGCGTTGACGCTCGACGAGAGCGCCGTGGCCCAAGGACGGGAGATCTTCGCGGCGCAATGCTTCGCCTGTCACGACGCGAAGGGCCAAGGCCGACAAGGTCTTGGACCGAACCTAACGGACAAGTACTGGGTGCACGGCGGCGCGCCGACCGATATTCACGCCACGGTCACCAACGGCGTCGCAGCCAAAGGCATGCCTCCATGGGCTCCGATCCTCGGTGAAGAAGGCGTGAACCGGGTCGTCGCGTACATCCTCACGATCCGGAACACCGAAGTCCCCGGCAAGGAGCCAGAGGGCGAGATCTGGGAACCGGCCGGCCCCGGGGAATGACCGCGAAGCTGCCGATCGTAGAGGAACCCGCAAGCTCTCTTCGTTTGGACGGCACCCGCAACTACGTGCATCCGGCCGACGTCACAGGCCGCTTCACGCGGCTCCGCTACATCATCTTCACCGTCCTGATCGCGTTCTACGTGCTCTTGCCGTTCGTGAAAATCGGCGGACACCCCGCGGTGTTCATCGACATCGTGAACCGGCGCTTCTATCTGTTCGGCGGCGTGTTCAACGCGCAGGACTTCTGGCTCGTCTTTTTCCTGCTCAGCGGTGTCGGCCTCGCCCTACTGATCATCACCGCGGTCAAGGGTCGTCTTTGGTGCGGCTACGCGTGCCCGCATACCGTCTTCCTCGAAGGGGTCTTCCGGCGCATCGAACGCTGGATCGAGGGCCCCAGAGCCCAACGGATACGGCGAAACGCCGCTGGTTTCACTTTCGACAAGCTGTGGCGCAAGCTGCTCAAGCACGCGATTTACATCCTGCTCGCGCTCCTGCTCTCGCACGTATTCATCAGCTATTTCGTATCGCTCCCCTCGGTCGTCGACATGGTGCAGCGGAGCCCGACAGCACACCCGACGGCGTTCACGTGGGTCGTCGTGATGTCAGGCATCCTCTACTTCAACTTCAGTTGGTTCCGTGAGCAGCTCTGCTTGATCATCTGCCCCTACGGCCGCCTGCAATCCGTGATGACCGACCGCGACACCATGGTGATCGGCTACGACTGGAAC
>CAZHPJ010000391.1:0-3180 GCA_964534585.1 uncultured Sandaracinaceae bacterium
GACGACTGGTTCCAGCTAGGCGACCGCGACTTGGTCACACACCTCTCGCGATCGGGCGCACTGGCTCGCGGCGACTCGCTGACGCGCGTGACCGCCAAGCTCTGCAAGACCCTCGGCGTCGAGCGTCCGATCCTGCCGATGAGCGACGCACCCCGCCCGACGAGCATCGTGACCCAAGACGGCCAGGATCTCGTGTTCCAAGAGTGGCTCGTCAAAGCACGAGCGGCGCCGGCGGTTCGCGACGTTCGCTATCAGGGAACCGGCGAAACGACATCGGCAGTCCTCGATGCACTTACCGCCGCCGACCTCGTGGTGATCTGCCCGTCGAATCCCTACGTGTCCATCGACCCGATCCTCGCGCTTCGCGGCGTCTCCGATGCGATTCAGGGCACGATGACGGTCGCGGTGAGCCCCATCGTCGGCGGCAAAGCTGTGAAGGGCCCACTTGCTACGATGATCCGGGAAGTCGACGGCCTCGAGCCGTCCGCCGAGACCGTCGCCATGCACTACGAGGGCCTCCTCGACGGATACGCGCTCCATCCCGGCGACGGCTTCGCTGCGTCTTTTCCTCTTCTGGAGACGAACATCCTGATCCAAGCCAAGGAAGATCGGGTACTCTTTGCTCGCAAGCTGGTCGAGTTTGCGCGGAGTCTGAGATGAGCCGTTGGGCGTTGATTCCAATCAAGGGGTTCGACCGAGGAAAATCCCGGCTCTCCGGAGTGTTGGCGCCGCCCGAACGCGCGCAGTTGGCGCGTGATCTGTTCGAGCACGTGGTGCGTGTGCTCCGAGCGTCCCCCGCGATCGACGACATTGCGGCCGTCAGCGACTCACCTGAAGCATGCGAACACGCCAAGCGCCTGGGCGTCGTGGCCCTTGCAGATGCGGACGGAAGCCAAGGCCTGGCGGACGTAGTCGACCGCGCACTCGAAGACCTGCAGCGCCGTGGCGCAGGGAGTGTGATGATCTGCATGAGCGACTTGCCCGACTTGACGGTCCAAGACATCGCCAGCGTCGCGCGTCAGCTCGACGAGAGCGACGTCGTGCTCGTCCCGGACCTCTTGCAGCAAGGAACCAACGTCATCGCAGTCAAGCCAGCGACAGGTCTGCCGAGCTGCCTCGGCCATGAAGACAGCCTCCAGCGACACCATGCGCGCGCCCGGGATCTCGGGCTCACAGTCAGCATTCAGCTGAGTAGCGGAATCGCGTTCGACGTAGACCGCCCCGATGACCTCGAGCGTTTGCGTCGACGCTAATCGCCTGCCGCAAACCGGCTCATCACCGAACCGAGTATCCAGGCCGACACACGTCTCGGCACTAGCCGCATCGTCAGCACCATGAGCTTGTTGAGGAACCCCGGAATGACGGTCACGCGACCGCCGAGAGCCCGCAGGCTCGTCGCCACGACGGACGCCGGAGTCGCGAACATCAGGCGCGCAAACGGACCGAAGTTCTGCGTGTCGAGCCCTGCTACTCGCTGAAACTCGGTGAGGGTGCCTCCCGGACAAAGCGCCTGGACGTCGACGCCATAGGGCCGGAGCTCCTCGGCCAAGCCCTCGGCCAATAGAAGGTCGTAAGCTTTGCTCGCGTTGTAGTTCGCCATTCCGCGTGCGGCGCAAAATCCGTTGACCGATGACACGAAGATGACGCCACCCCTCCCCCGTTCGCGCATGCCCTGCACGATTTCATGAGTCAGAAGCGCCGGCGCGCGGCAATTCACGTTGATCATCGATTCTTGAACGCTTGGGTCCGCGTCGAGAAAGGGGCCGCTCGTTCCGAACCCCGCGCAATTGATCAAGAGCCCAACCTCGATGTCCGCCAGCACCGGTTGCAAGACCTCGACCACGTCACGCACGGCGAGATCCATCGGCGCTACGCGTACTTCCACGCGGTACATATCCTCGATCGTCGAGGCGAGCTCCTCGAGGCGATTGCGACGTCGCGCAACCAGGACGACGTTGATACCGCGCTCCGCGACACGGAGCGCAAACTCTGCCCCGATCCCCGCGGAAGCGCCGGTGATCACGGCCCAGGGTCCGTATCGCTTCGCCAGCTTGCTCATGGCCGGCTATCGTACCACGCACCTCAGCGGCGCACAGCCGCTAGCTCACCACGCGCAAGCCGCGCGGCTCGTAGTGAAACCTCGAGTCGCAAGTAAGCGCTTCGTACGAACCGAATACTTGCTCGGCGTCCGCGACCGCGTCCAGCGGCTCCGCCGGGTCCTGATCGGATGTATCCCCAAACTCGCGAATCACCCCGTAAACGGTGTCGCGCTCTACCGGCACTCTACCCGCATCGCGAATGACCCGGCGCAACGTCGCGGGAGTCATGAGCTGCCCGTGACGAGCGCCCGCCGCGGTCGAGATGCTCTCATTCATCAGCGTCCCGCCCAGGTCGTTGACACCGCAACCCAGCAACAACTGCGAAGTCCGCAGGCCTTCCTTTACCCAAGACGCTTGGAGGTTGGGGATATCCCGGCCAAGCATGAGGCGGGCAGTCGCGTACAACCTCAACACGTCGTCGCCGGTCGGCCCCGGACGCACCCCAGGCACCTCACTCGTCGCAAACAGCGGCGCTTCCTCGTGAACGAAAGAAAGCGGTACGAACTCGGTGAAGCCGCCCGTCTCTCGCTGGACCCGGCGCAACAGGTCCATGTGTCGCATACGATCCTCGACCGATTCGACGTGCCCGAACATCATGGTCGACGTCGTCCGAATCCCGAGGCGGTGGGCGGCCGTGATCACATCAAGCCACTCGCCGGTGCTGATCCTCGTCGGCGAAATTGCTTTGCGCAGCCGGTCATCGAGAATCTCGGCCGAGGTCCCGGGAAGCGTCCCTAACCCGACGTCTTTGAGGTCGGCCAGGTATTCGCCATACGAAACACGCTTGAGCGAGGCGCCGAATTTCACCTCTTCCGGTGAGAACGCATGAATGTGAATCTCAGGCGCAGCTTCCTTCACGACACGGCACAGATCGACGTAGCTATCCCCGGTGAGATTCGGCGAGAGCCCCGCCTGAAGGCAGACCTCAGTGGCGCCCATCTCCCACGCCTGCCGCACACGGCGCGAAATTTCTTCGTGGGGAAGGAAGTAGCCCTGCTCCGAGCGCACGGTTCGGGCGAACGCGCAGAACTTACAGTTCTTGATGCAGACGTTCGTGAAGTTGATGTTGCGGTTGACGACA
>CAZHPJ010000392.1:0-3174 GCA_964534585.1 uncultured Sandaracinaceae bacterium
GCACTGGCACTGGCACTGGCACCCCGTAAAGCCGACGCGTGGCGTCGTCCACGGGGCTTCGCTGGCGCTGCGACTGGCGCTGCTAGCGGGCGAAAGGTGGGTCGGGAATCGCCTCACCGGGATGCGTGTAGCCGATCTTGCGCCGGCTCCAGACGGTTCGATGGTCGGCACTGTCCGGTCGGAGCTCGGCAAATAAGACAAAGCGCGACTGCGCCGGGATCGTGATATCGAGCGTGCCTGTATAAGAGCCCAGTGGCTCGAGCGCGAGGTCCTCGATCGTCGACGACGCGAGCACCGTTCCGTCGTCCCCCACGGCGAGCAACTCGAGCTCCGCTGTCTGTGTTTCGTGCGTGTCGTTGATCGCGATGATCGGAATACTGGCGAGGCTGTCACGCGCATAGGCGTCTTTCCAGGAGTCGATATAGACCGCCACCGGTGCAAAGGCGCTGCGGGCGTACCGCTGCCAGCGTGGCTCGAGCGTGAGCGACGCAACATCCAAGAAGTTGTCACTCGTGTTGCCGGTTACCGGGCGGGAATGGCCGAGATACGTAAAGTGCTGGACCCCGCCGGCGTAGCCGCGTTTGGCTCGCCAAAATGCGGTGAGCCCGCTGACGAGGTATGCGTAGGTTTCGCGGGTCGCGGCAGGATCGGACACCGCATCACCCAACCAGCCTTCGTAGTTGCTGCGGCTGAGGGTCGTTGGCGTGCCATCACGGTTGATCCAGACCCAGCCGTACTCATTGAGGATATACGGGTGATCGGGTGCGTCATACGTGAGCAGACCAGGTGGCATGCCCGAGCTTTCGTCGATGCGCGTAAATTCATACGGTTCCGATGGTGAGGATAGGAACTGAAACAGGTAGTGGTGATCCTCGATCGGGTCGTTAGGCCCTTGCGGCTCGTTGTAGCCTCCGTTTTCCCACTGCCGCGTCGGGTCGAGCCCGCGCACACGTTTGATGACTTCGGCGGACCTCCGGTCGGGGGTCTCGTTGGATGCGTCCCACTGCATGATCGAGGGGTGGTTGTAGTTCTCCAAAATCCATGAGGTGAACTCGGTCTCGAGCTCGTCGACCGACCACGACGCCGACTGTTCTGAGTCGAAAATCGACCACCACTGGAACTCGTCCACGAGAAGAATGCCCTCCTCGTCGGCGATATCGTACCAATGTCGTGGCAGGCGACCGATCGAGATCCGCATCGAGTTCCAGGAGAGCTCCTTAGGATGTCCCGAAAGGAGCTCACGGACCCAATCCGCATCCCATGGCAGCATCTTACACTCGGCATCCTCGAAGAAACGGTGCAACGACAAATTCGAACCGCGCAGGTACATGCGCTTGCCGTTCAAATAGAAACCCTTGTCAGCGCCGGCGCGCCACTCTACGGTACGCATCCCAAAGCGCGACTGCACCTCGTCGCTCAGGTCTCCGTCCGTGTTGAGACGCGTACGCACGACGTAGAGGAAGGGATCGTCCGGAGACCACAGGCGCATGGCGTCTAACGCGATTTCGGTGGTCACTGTCTCTTCGGCCCCCGCCCCCAGCGCGACGCTGCTTGTCTGGGGCATGGCGGCAGCGGCGTCGCTTACCCATTCGCGCACGTCATGTTGCAGTTGTACTGTCACGGCCCGTGTGCTGTGGTTTCGAATCGTCGTCCGAATCCGAGCCCGCGACCCGGCCACGTCGGGCTCGACCAACACGCGCTCGATCGTCTGCGCTCTGCTCAGCACCAACTCGACGTCATCCCAAATGCCCGGGATGAAGCGTTCTTTTTCTACATCCTGCGCCGCGGGTATGGTCGGAGGCACCTTGTCCCGGTCGGCACCGACTCGCACGAGGAGCGTGTTGGATTCCCCAAAGCGAATCGCCTTGGACGCATCGTACTCTTGCCGCGTGTAGGAGCCGAAGTGCGTGCCGAGCTCCTCGCCGTTCAGCCACACTTTGGTTCCGTACTTGGCCTTGTGGATCCGCAGTCGCGCGACGGCGACGGCAGATCCGTTCACCGTGAACGTCGTGCGGTACCAAAACGCATCGCGCCGTGGGGAAACGATGCCAACGTCCTCGTATGCTGGAGCCGCGTTGGTGATCAGCGCCGGCACCGGGACCTCCCGGTCGAACACGTTGGGCGCCGTGTCCGAAAGCGCACCTTCCGCTACTTCCCACTGCCCGTTTAGCGATTGCGTGCGCGATGTCGACACATCGGCTCCGCCGTCGCAGCCGCCTCCGACCAGGACAGCAACCAAACCTAGACCGATCAATCGCGCCATGGCCCGTGACCCTCCGTACTCCACGTCGATGGCGATGTATAGGCTCTTCTAGCTTTCAGTAACCGTGCCGAGCCGTCGGAGAAGTCGCTCGAGAATTCGATCATGAACGGCCCGCACCTTCAGGATCCAAACCGGCACGAACCACCACGCCAAATCGGCGTCCAGCACGTGCACTACGTGACAGCCGGTGGCGGTTTCCGTGATCTCGAAACCATGCGTTCCTTTTATAAACGGCTGGTCGGCGCGCCATACGAGTCTCCGATCGGGGTGGAGCTCGTCGAGGACCGCTCGAATGATGCCGTGGCGCTCGCGTGTCTCGCCGATTCTCAACGGCCCCGGCGTGCGTTCGAAGGGGAGCGAGGGAGCAGGCCAGATGGTGTCGTCGCCGGTCCCGAGGGCCTCCAGCGCACCGAACACCTCTGAGGCCGGGCGTTCGATCAGCCGAGCGTGTTGATTTCGAATATGCATTTCGTTTCTCCCTGCAACCATACGGTTACGTATGGTCTCTAGGGTCTGCGGTTGCCTAAGTCAATACGGTACCGTATGGTGGTCTCCGTGCAAGAGCGCTTGAGTGCGGCCACCTGGACCGAGGCGGCGTTGCGGGTCCTGGCCGATCAGGGCATCGCAGCGGTGCGGGTGGAGCGGCTCGCGCGCGCGCTCGACATCACGAAAGGAAGCTTTTATTGGCACTTTTCGGATCGGAAGGAACTGCTCGATTCCGTTCTTCTGCAATGGGAACAATCGGCGACCTTCGATGTCATCAAGGCGGTCGAGCTCACCTGCGACAGGCCAGATGACCGGCTGCGGGAGCTGACTCGGCTCGTCTTTCGTCGCGGAGGACCGCTGGACCGGGCTGTGCGCGCCTGGGCCAGCCATGATGAAAGCGCGGCGAACGTGGTCGCACGGGTCGA
>CAZHPJ010000393.1:0-3169 GCA_964534585.1 uncultured Sandaracinaceae bacterium
ACGGTGTTTCTTGCTGGTGATCATGAGATGTGCTCGCGCCGGTTGGGTCAGAGCGCGCGGACCAGGTGCTTGAAGTGAGCGAGCATCGAGCTGTCCACGCAGTAACAGCGCCGAGGGCCATCGACTTCGCCTTTGATCATCCCGGCTTCCTTGAGGATCTTGAGGTGCTGGGACACCGTCGACGCGGCCAGGGGCAGCTCATCGGAGATCTCGCCGGCGATGCAGCCGTCCTTGGCGAGCAGCACTTTCAGGATGTGAACGCGGGCCGGGTGGGCGAGGGCCTTTGCCAGCCCGGCGAGATCGCCGGCAGCGTCCTGGCTGGTGACTCCCGGTCCACCAGGTTCTTGGTCAGGCGGGCAGTCCGACCCCTTTGAATGCTTCTCCCTAACCATTCGTATTTCGTCTAAATACGAAATAAAGCCTCATGTGTCAACCGAAGCGACTTCCTTATACTCCGCCGCAATGGAAGCAGCTCTGAGTCAGTCGCGCCGCGCCGAGTACCGCATCCAAGGCCGAACGGTGACGCTGCCCTGCATCGTTCGGGATGCTTGCTCGGCCACCGCGACTTGGATGGTGAGCTCGCGTGTCGCCCAGGCCCTTCTTCCCAGCCCAGAGCTCGAGATCGCCGAGATCCTTCCTGGACGTGGACTGTTGAGCATCGCGTGCATCGACTATCGCGACAACGACCTCGGAGACTACAATGAGGTGTCGATTGCGTTCTTCGTCCGCAGGCGCGGCGACCGCAAGGGTGTCCCCTACGCCGGAGCGGCGATCGCTATGATGCGGGGGCTCCTTCCGACCCACATCATTCATCTGCCGGTCAATCAGTCGTTTACCTGCGAGGCAGGGCAGAAGATTTGGGGTTTTCCCAAGACCGTCGACGAGATCGACGTCGACACCGGCGGGGACCGTGCTCGGTGCGTCTGGAACAAGGACGGGCAGAACGTGATGAAGCTCAGCTTGCCCACTGGCGGAAAGCGCGACTTCCCGGAGCAGACGCTTTGCACGTACAGCTACATTGACGGTGTGCTTCACAAGACCCCGTTCGTGTCTAGCGCCAAGGACCTCGGCGTTCGGGTGGGCGGCGCGGAGATTGAGCTTGGCGCGCATCCGATTGCCGACGAGCTGCGTTCGCTCGGTTTGCCCAAGCCAGCGCTGATGAGCATATGGATGGGAAAGATGAAGGGCCGCTTCGAAGCGGCGCAACGATGCTAACAGTCTAGAGGGAGAAACTTCATGGAAGTTCGCGCTGCCGTCGCACACGAAGCCGGAAAACCACTATCCATCGAAACCGTACAACTCGAGGGGCCCCGGGCGGGCGAGGTGCTCATCGAGATCCGGGCCACCGGCATCTGCCACACGGACGCATTCACTTTGTCGGGCGCGGATCCCGAGGGGATCTTTCCGTCGGTGCTCGGCCACGAGGGTGCCGGGGTGGTAGTCGAGGTCGGGTCGGGTGTGACGTCACTGAAGCCCGGCGACCACGTGATTCCACTCTACGTTCCGGAATGCCGCAATTGCGAATACTGCACGTCGGGGAAGACCAATCTTTGTCAGGCCGTGCGCGCGACGCAGGGGCGCGGGTTGATGCCGGATGAAAGCAGCCGCTTCTCGCTCGGGAACGAAACAATCTTTCATTACATGGGCACGTCGACTTTCGCGCAATACACCGTTGTGCCGGAGATCGCCGTAGCGAAGATCCGTGAGGACGCGCCGTTCGACAAGGTTTGCTACATCGGTTGCGGTGTGACGACAGGCATCGGCGCGGTGATCAACACCGCTAAGGTCGAGGCGGGCGCCAACGTCGTCGTCTTCGGCCTCGGCGGCATCGGTCTCAACGTCGTGCAGGGAGCCCGCATGGTCGGCGCGGACAAGATCATCGGCGTCGATATCAATCCCGCGCGACGCGAGCTAGCCGAAAAGTTCGGCATGACCCACTTCGTCAATCCCGAGGAAGTCGAAGAGGACTTGGTGGCCTACCTGGTCGACCTGACCGGTGGTGGGGCGGACTACACCTTCGAATGTATCGGTAACGTCGAGCTGATGCGTCAGGCGCTCGAGTGTTGCCACAAAGGATGGGGTGAGAGCGTGATTATCGGCGTTGCCGGAGCCGGCCAGGAGATCGCCACACGTCCTTTCCAGCTCGTTACCGGCCGCGTTTGGCGCGGCACGGCCTTTGGAGGCGCGAGGGGACGCACCGATGTGCCGAACATCGTCAATTGGTACATGGAGGGCAAGATCAACATCGACGATTTGATCACTCACAAGATGCCGCTCGAAGAGATCAACACCGCTTTCGATTTGATGCACGAGGGCAAGTCGATCCGCAGCGTCGTGGAGTTCTGAGATGGGTGCCGAATCGGAGACTTTCGTCCATCAGTTCGAGCTCGGACCATGGGACAATTTCATTTACTTCGTGGGGGACAAGGCCACCCGGAAGTGCGCGGTCGTCGATCCCGCCTGGGACGCGGACTTCATCCTCTCAGAAGCGACGCGGCTCGACGTGGAAGTGACCAACATCCTCTGCACCCACAGTCACTTCGACCATGTGAACAAAATCGACGCGATGCTCGACGTTCGCGACGTGCCTGTGCACATGCTCGGCGAAGAGATCGACTTCTCGGGATTCCGCTGCGAGAACCTGCAACGTCAGAGTCCCGGCGACGTGGTGCGGATAGGCGACCACCTCGAGATCACGATGATCCATACGCCCGGGCACACCCCGGGCTCGACGACCTATCGTATTCGCGACGCGGTCGTGACCGGCGACACGCTCTTCATTCGAGGTTGCGGCCGTTGTGACTTCGTCGGTGGTGATCCCGAGGTCATGTATCAAACGCTCAAGAGCCTCACCGAGGCACTTCCGAGAGAGACACGCATGTATCCCGGCCACAACTACGGCCCCGTGACGGTGTCGACACTCGATGAGGAGCTCAGGGAGAATCCGTACTTACGGCATCAGACGCTGGACGCCTTCGTGTCGCACAGGATGGAGGGGAAGACGCCAGGAACAGAGCTGCCGGCGCCGCCGGAACAGGCGTAGGCGGCGCCAGCGACTGTGTTGCGCAACTGCATCGCCGGAGAACGGCACGCGACGGGCGTGCTCGCGCGTCGACCGGGGCACGGGGAACACGAGGCGGGGATCCGACGAGCGGCTCGGCTTGCAAAG
>CAZHPJ010000394.1:0-3168 GCA_964534585.1 uncultured Sandaracinaceae bacterium
GCGATGAACGGGGCGCGTTGCTCTTTTTCGACGAGATCCAAACCGGCTACGGTCGGACCGGTCGCTTCCTGGCGCAAGAGTGGTTCGAGGTCGTGCCGGACGCTTGCTCGCTCGCGAAAGGCATCGGCGGAGGCTTCCCGCTCGGTGCGATGGCGGTTACAGAGCGTCTTGCGCAAGGCCTTCCTCCCGGGAGCCACGCGAGCACCTTTGGCGGCAACCCGCTTGCCTGTGCCGCAGGTCTCGCCGTGCTGCACATCATCGACGAGGAGGGGCTCATCGAGAACGCCCAGCTTCTCGGCGACTATCTGGCCGGTCGCCTCGCTGAGCTCGACGGGCGCCTTCCAAGCACGGCGGGCACGCGGGGTCTCGGCTTGCTACAAGGCTTGCTCTTGGCCGATGACGTCGATCCGGGCGCGACGCTCGCTGCGGTCCACGGGGCGGGGTTGCTGCTCACGCTGGCCGGCGGTGACGTGGTCCGGATTTCGCCCTCCCTCAACGTGACACGAGACGAGCTGGACGAAGGTCTTCTGATTCTGGAGAAGGTGCTCACCGACGCGCCGAGGAAGCCATGACGCGGCACTTCCTAACGATTACCGACCTCAGTCGGGAGGAGCTCATGGGCGTTCTCGATCGGGCCGACGAGCTCAAGGCTCTCCGCGGAACGCCCGCTCATCCTCAGCCGCTGCAGGGCAAGTCGGTTGCTATCGTCTTCGAAAAGGCATCGACACGAACGCGTCTTTCCTTCGAGGTCGGCATTCACGAGCTCGGCGCGCAAGCGGTGACGCTCATCTCGAAAGACACCCAACTCGGGCGAGGCGAGCCGATCGAAGACACCGCACGCATGTTGAGCCGCTACGTGCACGGCGTGGTCTACCGAACCTTCGGACACGACCGTCTCGAAGCACTTGCACGCCAAGCCACGATTCCCGTCGTCAACGGGCTCTCCGACGAATTTCATCCAGTACAGCTACTCGCGGACTTGATGACTATTCGGCAGAATTTCGGACCGTCGCTGCACGGCGTGCGTGTTGCCTGGATCGGTGACGGCAACAACATGGCGCATTCGTGGATCACGTCCGCCGCGGTGGCCGGGTTCGAGCTCGTGCTCGCCTGTCCGCCTGGATACCAGCCGAAGGAGCACGTGCTGGCCGAGGCTCGCGAGCGCGGAGCGAATGTGCGTGTCGTCGAACGCCCGGACGAGGCGTTGGACCGGGTGGCTGTGGTCGCCACGGACGTCTGGGCGAGCATGGGTCAGGAGGGCGAAGCCGCCGAGCGGCAGCGCGCATTTTCCAGCTTTATCGTGGATGACGCCGCCATGAAACGTGCCGCCGACGACGCGATTTTCCTTCACTGCCTGCCTGCCCATCGCGGCGAGGAGGTGAGTGCATCGGTGATCGACGGGCAGCAGTCCCGGGTCTGGGACGAGGCAGAGAACCGGCTACACACCCAGAAGGCTCTACTGGAGTGGCTCATCGGCTAGCTCCACTGAAGTGGCTGGCACAGGAAGGGCCACGTTAGACTGTGTGAACGAGGGGCAGCTAAGCCGTTGACGCCGGAAGAGAAAATCCCACAACAGGTTGAAGGGGCGGATGTCAGGGGACTGGACATCAGCGCGCAGGAAGCGTTCATCCATTCGTGCCTCGATGGAGTTCTGAACGTGGAGGACATCGGCGACCTGACTGTGCTGGCACCTGCGGAGGTGTTCGAGTCGCTCGAACGGCTCGTCTCCTTGGGGGTCGTCGAGTGGGTCGTCCCCAAGGCGTCCAGCGCGCCGCCGGACACAGAGCTGGTCGAAGACGTAGAGATCGATGAGGAGTTTCAAAAACGAATCAACGAAACCTTTCATCGTGCGGACAAGCTGAACCACTACGAGCTCCTCGGGGTGGCCGTCGACGCCGACCGAGCGGAGATTCGCGCAGCGTATTTTGCGCTCTCCAAGGTCTTCCATCCGGACGCGTACTATGGAAAGCGTCTGGGCTCGTTCAAAGCTCGCATGGAAGTGATCTTCCGCAGGGTGACCGACGCGTACGACGCGGTTGGGCGTCCGAAGAAGCGCGAAGCTTACGATCGGTACCTCAAGCAGAGCATGGTAGTGTCCGCCGCCGAGAAGCATATAGATCGCGCAGAAGAACGTGCCCAAGCGATGTCCAAGGCACTCACCAAAGCGCCCGTCGCCGAACGCCAAGCGCAACCCGTCCTCGCTACCGCTCCGGTCAGCGAACGTCCCCGCACTGCGGCGCCGTCCAAACCCGTTCCGTCAGTCGTGCCGGGGACCTCCGAGTACGACCGTATGCAACGCAAGCGCGAGCTTCTAGAGCGCAAGCTCCGAGGCCGGTCCCTACGGCCGCCGGGGAAGAGCCAGCCGGTGCGGTCGATTCCCGCGCCCACCGCTCGGGTTGGCCGAAAGACCGCGCTTCGGGATCTAACGCGGTCGCTCAAGCAGACGGCCGTGCTCACCGGTGGCGTCGACCGCGCCGAACACCACATCGACAACGCCCGCCTGGCCGAGGCCGACGGCGATCTTGCGGCAGCGGCGGCCGCCTTGCGATTGGCGATCGCACTCGATTCGGATCGCAAGGAGCTCCGGGAACACTATCAGCGCGTCACCTCCCAGCTGCGGGTTCAGCTCCTCGACATCCATCGGGAACAGGCCAGGTACGAGGAGGACAACAACATGTGGGCGGCCGCCAGCATCTCCTGGGCGAAGGTGTCTCAGGCCGCCCCGGACGATCCGATTGCCCCGCGCCGCGCGGCAAAGGCCCTCCTGGCCGCCGGGGGGGATCTGCGAAAAGCACGCGATTTTGCGGTTAGAAGCCTCGAGCTGGCCCCAGATTCTCTCGAGGCGCGGCTTCTACTGGCCCGCATCTACATTGGGGCTGGCATGGACCACAGTGCCGCAAAAGAGCTCGATGAGGCTGCAAAGCTGGACCCAGGGCACGAGATGGTGAAAAATCTGAAGAAGCAGCTCGGGGGATGATGTGAGCAACGCATCGGAGCGCTTGAAAGTGGGGCATGGAAAGAGTCATCGGGATTGACCTAGGAACCTTCAACTCGTGCGTCGCCGTGGTTGAAAACGGCACCGCCGTGGTAATCGCTAATCGCGGGGGATACAAGATCACCCCGTCGATGGTGGCCGTGACCGAGGCGGCTAAGCGTTTGGTGGGTCAC
>CAZHPJ010000395.1:0-3156 GCA_964534585.1 uncultured Sandaracinaceae bacterium
TGATCGCCCGAAACGAGGCGCATCAACCAGAGAATGAAGGCCAATATGAACGCGAGCGCGGTCAGCACCCCCAGACGGCCGGCGAGCTCATAGAGGTCGATCAGGCGGTAGTGGGTGATCGATCGAGACAGCGCGTAGAGGAAAACGAGGATCAGGATGGTTCCGACCGGAGGGATGTCGAGGCCAACGTAGGGGAGGTATTCGATCAGGGTGAACAGGCCACCGAAGCCGCCGACCAACGCGATGTAGCGAAGACGCGCGCCCTCGACGCGCGATTCGGTTTCGAAGCCGAGCTTGTAGAGGTAGCCGAGGGCCAAGGAGAGGAAGACCGTCACGTAGAGAAGGAGGCCTCCCACGACGACCGCGTGATCATAGAAGGGAGTCAACATCGCGCCGAGGAGCACCACGGCCGCCACCACCGACGCGCGGCGGAGGAAGCGTGTGCGGCCGGTCTCCCAAGGCACCAGGACTCCGAAGAAGCGCACCGCCGACAGCGGGAGCAAGACACCACAAATCAAATTGAAGCGTTCCCAGAAGGGCACCCGGCCGGCGACGCCGAGCATGAACGTGCTGACGTACCAAAGCCCAGTATTCGTGGCCAGGATGCCGAAGAGCCAGCGATCGCGCTGGCGTTGGGTCCGCAAAAGGACGCTCGCCGCTAGCGCGAAGCACAGAAGTGCGGCGATAAAGGAGCTCTGAGTGCGCGCGTCCACCGTCGAAGCGTAACAGCTCCCCCCGGCTCGGTCAGTTGCTAGAGTACCCCTCACGATGGCGGTGAGAATCCTCGACGGGGCGATCGGGACCGAGTTGATCTCCCGCGGCTTCGAGCTTGGGAGTCCGGATTGGAGCGCTCGGGCGATCGCGAAGGCTCCGGATTTGCTGGCGCAGCTACATGCCGACTATGCGCGGGTGGGCGCGACCCTTCACACCGCCAATACGTTTCGAACGCAGCCGCGGGCCATGGGGGAGGGTTGGGCGGCTGCCCTCGGCGCTGCAGTCCGCATCGCACGTGACGCCGTTCCGCCCGAATGTGTGGTGCTGGGGAGTATGGCGCCGGTCGAGGATTGCTATCGCCCCGACCTGAGCCCGGGTGGGGCAGCTCGGGCGCAACATCGGGAGGTTGCGTCGGCACTTGCGGATGCGGGCTGCGATGTCCTTCTTTGTGAGACGTTTGCCAACGGACCAGAGGCGATCGTCGCCGCGGAGGAGGCCGCAGCGACGGGGGTGCCTGTGTGGCTGTCCCTGACCGCCGGACCCTTTGGTGACCTGCTTTCGCCCGCAGCGCTCGCGCGGATCGGGAAGGACGCAGCGTCGACCGGGATCGAGCGGCTTCTGGTGAACTGCATCGCTGCGACGCAGATCGGAGCGTACGTCGACGCGGTCGCTTCGCTCGGCGTGCCGATCGGCGTGTACGCGAACGCCGGCCGGGAGGAGGAGGCGTTAGGCTGGGGCGCTACGAGCCCGCGTGCCGCGGAGGCATATGCAGTCATTGCCGAACGATGGATCGATGCAGGCGCGTCGGTCATCGGCGGTTGCTGCGGCACGGGGCCGCTCCACATTCAAGCGCTCGCTGAGCGATTCGGTTAGGAGTTGGCCACGTTTTGGGTTCCGGTGCTCGACTCGAGGAGCTCGCGCACGGTCACCAGAAGGTCCGATGGTTCGAACGGTTTGCGGAGCCAGCGGTCGGGGTGACCGTCGGGGTCTGCGTCGGCGGGAGGCGGCGCGCCACTCATGATCGCCGCACGTGTGACCAGACCCTTCTGGCGCAGCTGTCCGAGTAGGATGTCGCCGCGTTCGTCAGGAAGCGTCAGATCGATCAGCGCCGCGGAGAACGGCTCCTTGCACGCGAGCGCTTCGGCGGCCGTGCCCACGCAAGTCGATGGAACACTGTTCAGCGACAGGGTCATGGAGATGAGGCCCCGCACGCCCTCGTCGTCTTCGACTACCAAGACATGGGTGCGCTCCGCCTGCTCCTGTTCCATGACGCGGCTGATGCGGGTCGACTTCGGCACCATCTCGGACTCGCGCTTCACCCCGGCCTCCGGCAGCTGAATACGAAAGTTCGCGCCTCGGCCTGGCGATGTGTCGAGTCGGATTCGACCGCCCAGGGATTCCACCGTGCCGCGAACGATCGCCAAGCCCAAGCCGGTGCCCTCCGAGCGGGTCGTGTAGTACGGCTCAAAGGCGCGCTCCTGTTGCGCTTCGGACATCCCTGGTCCGTTGTCACGTACCTGGAGGTCGATGAGCGTCCCACGCGGGCGGGTGTGAATCGACACCTCTCCACCAGCGGGAACCATCTGCACTGCGTTGTGGGCGAGGTTCCAGACGATCGAAAAGAGTTGGGACCGCTTGCCTTCGACCCAGCAGGAGTCCTCGACTTCGGCGCGCACGGTGACGCGTTTGTTTTGAGCTTCGGGACGAAGCAGGCGAACGACGTCATGAATGACGACCGACAGATTGGTGCGTGTGCGTTCATGGTTGCTGTGGCGCACCATTCGCAAGAGGTCTTGCGTGGCGTCGCGAGCGACCTGTGCGCTCTTTTCGATCAACCCCAGCGCTTCCTCCGGCGGGGCTTTGTCGGGACGCTCGCGTGCCAGTTGGGCCCAACCGACAATCGCGCTCAGTGCGTTGGCGACTTCGTGTGAAACGCCCGCGGCGAGATCGGCAGCGGCCGCTTTCGCTTGAACGCTTTCGGCGACAGGGCTCTCCTGCGAGCTGATCAAGACTGCCGCGCGGCCGGCGTCGGCCGGGATGGCAAGCAGTTGCACTCCGGGTCGCGGGGCGAACACCGCCTCCTTCCCTCCGCGCGCGTTCTCGATAGCGTCCTTCAGGCCGTCGGCATCGGCCTCGCCCAGCAACTGCTGCGCTCCAGCGACGAGATCCTTGGGCGCTTTGCCTCCAAGTGGCGCGAGCGCATGCGCGTTCCCCTTCACCGCACCGTTCTCCTCCTCCTCGAGGAGGGCTAGACCGAGTTGGTTAGCTATCCAACGTATTAGTTCTGATGACACCGCAAACGTCCGCCTCAAGCAAAATATAGGACGTTTTGGACGGATTCGTCAATCGAACGGCGTGTTTTGGTGAGTGAACACGCAGACCTCCCTCCGTTGCATTGGCCTCTGTGCAGCTTCCGGCGTCATTTCACAACATTGCGCGGCT
>CAZHPJ010000396.1:0-3153 GCA_964534585.1 uncultured Sandaracinaceae bacterium
TAGCCGTTCGCGCGCAATTGCATTGGGTGTTCGTGTACGTCTCGATGACGCTCGGCGCGCTCTTGGGAGGACTCGCTGCGTGGGGGTTCGGTGTCTGGCTTGCGAATAACGAAGAAAGTTGGCCTTCGTTCTTGAGAACACCAGGTGCGACACGCGCTCTCGACGCAGTGCGTCGTGGCTACGAACGACACGGTGCGATGTACCTCGTCGGCAATCGGTTTCTGCCGGCCCTTCGAGCCTTCTTCTTCGTTGGCGCTGGCCTGTCCCGAATGAGCGTTGGTCGCGTGATCATCTTTGGTGGGATCTCCGCAGCGCTGTGGAACGCGATTCTGATGGGAATCGGCTACGCGGTTGGCAACAACTGGGACATGCTGCGTGACGTAGCCGCCCGCTACACTGCGGCGACGTTGATCCTCATCGTCATTGCGGTGGTCGCCGTCGTCGGCCGCTTTTTTTGGGACAGCAGACGTGCTTAGCGTTCGCGGCGCTCGATGGGTGCATCGGATTTCACCATCGAGCGCACGAGCTCGCGGTTCATGCGTGCGATCCAGCGGAGGCTCACGCCCTTTGGACAAGCAGCTTCACACTCGCCGTGGTTGGTGCAGCCGCCGAATCCTTCGGCGTCCATCTGCCCGACCATCTTCCGGGCTCGGTCCTGCCGCTCGGCTTGCCCCTGGGGCAGCAACGACAGGTGAGAGATCTTCGCGGCCGTGAAGAGGCTGGCGGATGCATTGGGGCAAGCCGCTACGCAAGCGCCGCAACCGATGCACTCTGCTGCGTCCATCGCCTTGTCCGCGGTCTCTTTCGCAACCGGCATCTCGTTGGCCTCCGGGGCACTGCCCGTTCGAATCGAGATGTAGCCCCCAGCTTGGATGATACGGTCGAACGCCGCTCGGTCGACGACGAGGTCCCTGAGGACCGGGAAGCCTTGCGCCCGCCAGGGCTCGAGCCAAATCGCGTCGCCGTCTTTGAACTGGCGCATGTGGAGCTGGCAGGTGGTGGTCAGCCGTTGAGGGCCGTGCGCCACGCCGTTGATCACCATTCCACAGGTGCCGCAGATGCCCTCCCGGCAGTCGTGGTCGAATGCGATCGGGGCATCGCCTTTTTCGATTAGCTCTTCGTTGACCACGTCGAGCATTTCGAGAAACGACATATGCGTCGTGATGTCCTTCGCCTGGTACGTCTCGAAGCGGCCGGAGTCGTTCGGGCTATCTTGGCGCCACACGTGGAGGGTCAGATTCAGTAGTTCTTCGCTCATCGATAGGCCCCTTACTTGTAGCTTCGTTTGGTGGGCTTGACGTATTCGAAGGTCAGCGGCTCCTCGTTGAGCCTTGGCTCGCCTGGATCGCCGGTCCACTCCCAGGCCGCCACGTAGCTGAAGTGCTCGTCGTCGCGCAGGGCCTCCCCGTTTTCTTCGTGCTCCTCACGGAAGTGGCCGCCGCAGCTTTCTTTGCGCTTCAACGCGTCCAGGCACATCAGCTCGCCAAGCTCGAAGAAATCGGCCACACGACCCGCTCGCTCGAGGGTCTGGTTGAGCTCGGCGCCGGTGCCTGTGATCTTCACCTCGCGCCAGAACTGGTCGCGGAGCTTCGGAATCTCTCGGAGTGCTTCTTCGAGCCCCTCTTTGTTGCGTGACATGCCACACTTGGCCCAGATGATCTTGCCGAGCTCTCGGTGGAAGTGTTCGGGTGGGTGCTTCGGGTCGGGCGCGTTCATCAATTTGTTCACATGCTCCTCGACGGCTTCCATAGCCTGTCGCACGTCCGCATGCTCTTCGGTGAGTGGGGGCAGGGTCCGAACCTCACCGAGGTAGTTGCCCACGGTGAAGGGCAGCACGAAGTACCCATCAGCCAAGCCCTGCATCAGCGCTGAGGCGCCCAGGCGGTTTGCGCCGTGGTCGGAGAAGTTTGCTTCGCCGCCAGCGAAGAGCCCTGGGATCGTCGTCTGCAGGTTGTAGTCCACCCACAGGCCACCCATCGTGTAGTGAGTAGCCGGATAAATGCGCATCGGCGTCTCGTACGGGCTATCGCCGGTGATGCGCTCGTACATCTCGAAAAGGTTGCCGTACCGCTCTCGAATCGTCCGTTCGCCGAGGCGATCGATCGCCTCGGCGAAGTCGAGGTAGACGCCACGCCGCTCGCCACCGACCTCCGGACCGACGCCCAAGCCGTCGTTGGTCACGTAGAGCGCGTTGCGCGAAGCTACGTCGCGCGGGACTAGATTGCCGAATGCCGGGTAACGATCCTCGAGGTAGTAGTAGCGATCCGCTTCGGGGATGTCCTCGGGAGGCTTCGTGACGTCTTCCTTGTTGCGCGGGACCCAGACGCGTCCATCGTTACGAAGCGACTCGCTCATCAGCGTCAACTTCGACTGATAGCTGCCGGCCTGTGGAATGCAGGTCGGATGGATCTGCGTGTAGCAAGGGTTCGCAAACGCTGCGCCGTGGCGGTGTGCTCGCCAAGCCGCCGTGCAGTTGCAGCCCTTGGCGTTGGTCGAGAGGTAGAATACATTGCCGTAACCACCGGTGCACAGCACGACCATGTCGGCGATGTGTGGGGTGACCTCGCCGGTCGTCAGGCACCGCGTGACGATGCCGCGCGCGCGGCCGTCGTGCTTGATGAGGTCGAGCATCTCCGTCCGCGGAAACATCTCGACTGTGCCAGCCTCGATCTGGCGGCAGAGCGCCTGGTACGCGCCGAGCAGCAGCTGCTGGCCCGTTTGTCCGCGCGCGTAGAACGTGCGTGACACCTGGGCGCCGCCAAAGGAGCGGTTTCCTAGCAGACCACCGTACTCGCGGGCAAACGGCACACCCTGCGCGACCGCCTGATCGATGATCTGCACGCTGAGCTCGGCGAGCCGGAAGACGTTCGACTCCCGGGAGCGGAAATCGCCGCCCTTGACGGTGTCGTAGAATAGGCGGTAGACGCTGTCGCCGTCGTTTTGATAGTTCTTCGCGGCGTTGATTCCACCCTGTGCGGCGATGCTGTGCGCACGTCGGGGGCTGTCTTGATAGCAGAAGCACTTGACGTTGTAGCCCATCTCGCCGAGCGAAGCGGCCGCCGCACCGCCGGCGAGCCCGCTCCCGACGACGATGACCGTGTGCTTTCGGCGATTGGCTGGAGCGACGAGCTTGCTCGCCTCTTTGTGTTTCTC
>CAZHPJ010000397.1:0-3140 GCA_964534585.1 uncultured Sandaracinaceae bacterium
GGAGACGGGGTACGACATCCTGTTCTTCTGGGTGGCGCGCATGATCATGATGGGTCTACACTTCATGGGCGAGGTTCCGTTTTCTCGCGTCTTGCTGGCCGGGCTGGTGACCGATGAGCGTGGCGACAAGATGAGCAAGGTGAAGGGCAACGTGGTCGATCCGCTCGATGTGATCTACGGTGCCACCGGCGCAGAGCTCGTCGCGAAGGCTGAGGAGGCGGGCGCCAAGAAGCCAGGCATCGAGTATCTCCGGACGACGTACCCGGAGGGGTTCGCGCCTTATGGCGCCGACGCGCTCCGGATGACGCTGCTCAGCTATGCGCCACAGTCGCGGCGCATAGCCCTCTCGATCAAGCGTATCGAAGGGTATCGGAACTTTGCCAACAAGCTTTGGAATGCGTCGCGCTATGCACTGATGCGTTTGAGTGGTTCGTCGACGAAGGCGTCACAGGACTGCCCGCAGCCCAAGGCGCTCGCCAACCGATGGGTGCTGTCGCGCCTCTATCACGCACTCGATATCACCTCCACGGGCTTGGATACGTACCGGCTCGATGAGGCGTCCGGCGCGCTCTATCATTTCCTGTGGGACGAGTTCTGTGACTGGTATCTCGAGGTCAGCAAGCCCGCGCTCGATAGCGGAGATGCCGCTCTGGTGCAGGAGACTGAAGCGACGCTCGTGCACGTACTCGAGACCGTGCTGCGGGCGCTGCATCCGATGATGCCACACATCACCGAGGAGATTTGGCAGCGGGTTCCGAAGTGGGCGGAGGCGCCAGCGAGCATCATGATCAGCCGGTTCCCGGCGGCGCTGCTCGATGCGAAGATCGACCGCGATGCCGAGCGCGATTTCCAAGTGGCACAGGCCTTCATCGGAAGCGCGCGAACGATTCGTGCCGAGCACGAGGTTCCAAAGAGTCAGTCGATGAGGATCCACTGGCACACGAGTGACGAAGACAAGCGTGCGGTGCTCGAGGCGGAGCGATCGACCATCGAGAGTCTGGCGCGGTGCAAGATGTGCTTCGAAGCGGATCCCGCCAAGCTCGACGAGCCCAACGCCCATTTCGAGAACGCTGCCGTCTTTGTGAACCCAGGGGTTCGAGCCGCGGTGCCGGGGGTCATCGACACCGAAAAGGAGCGAGACCGTTTGCAGCGCGACCTCAAGAAGGTCGCGAAAGAGCTTGCTATCGTCGAGAAAAAGCTCGGCAATCCCAGTTTCGTCGAGCGTGCGCCCGAGGCTGTGGTCGAGAAATCGAGGCGCGACGCGTCCGAGCTCCGCGAGAAGCACGAGCGCCTGGAAACGGCCTTGAATAGCCTTTGAGGAGAGGACTGTGGACACGCCGCCTACAGATTCGACCTCCGCTTCGACAAAGCGGCCGCTGTGCGTGGACCTCGACGGCACGCTGGTCGCGACCGACACGCTTGCCGAGAGCTTCCTCGGATTGCTGAAGACCGCGCCTTGGAAGATCTTCGGGCTCCCGGCCCTCCTGATGCGCGGCCGTCCCGCGCTCAAGCGCTACATGGCGCACAACGCACCGGTCGATCCGTCGACGCTTCCCTACCGCCACGAAGTGGTAGATCAGATGCGCCAGGCGCGTGATGATGGCCGGCAGGTGCTGCTCGTCACCGCATCTGACCAAGCGACCGCAGACTCTGTGGCGGCGCACGTCGAGCTGTTCGACGAGGCCATCGGCAGCGATGGCGAGAGCAATCTCAAAGCGGACCGAAAGGCGGAGCTTCTCGTCTCGCGCTTCGGTGTCGGAGGTTTTCAATACATCGGTGACTCGTCGGCGGACCTGCCGATTTGGAAAGCCGCGAACGAGGCTATCATGGTCTGCCCGAGCTCGAGCACGCGCAGGAGTGCCGAGCAGTTGGTTCCAAACGTGACGGTGCTTTCGGAGCGGCCAAATAGGTGGAAGGCCGCGGTGAAGGAGCTCCGGCCGCACCAATGGGCCAAGAACGTTCTGCTGTTCGTGCCGCTGTACTTCTCGCACCAGTACACGGACCTGAGCCTGGTCTTTACCGCGTTCATGGCGTTCTTGTCCTTCAGTTTCTGCTCGTCATCCATCTACGTACTGAACGACCTGATCGACCTTCCCTCTGACCGCCAGCACCGGAGCAAACGCGAACGGCCGCTCGCCGCGGGCACCCTGTCGATTCCGGATGGTATCGCGCTTTCCATGGTCTCGCTCGCTCTGGCGATGACGCTTGCCTCGGTATTCGTGAACCCGATGTTCGTCTTGGTGCTGTTGGGATACGTGGTGCTCACGACCGCATACACGTTCGTCCTCAAGCAACAGATGATCGTCGATGTGCTCACACTGGCCTCGTTGTTCACCTATCGTGTCATGGCCGGTGGCGTGGCCGTCGAAGTCACTCTCTCACCCTGGTTGCTTGCGTTTTCGATCTTCTTCTTCACGAGCTTGGCGTTCGTGAAGCGGTATGCCGAGCTGATTCAGATCAAGGACGACCACACGCAATCCCTCAAGGGTCGCAACTACGTCCCAGCGGACATTCCGATCATCGTCTCGGCTGGACCTGCAGCAGGGTTGCTCGCCGTGCTCGTGTTCGCCCTTTACATCAACAGCCCTGCGATAGTGATGTACTACTCGCGGCCTGAGGCGCTTTGGGGTATTTGTCTCGTGCTGGTCTACTGGATCATGCGCATCTGGTTCCTCGCCGCGCGCGATGAGATGCATGACGACCCTGTGCTCTTCGCCGTGAAGGACAAGACCAGCCTCGCCGCGGGCGCGCTCGTGGTCGCCTGTTTGCTAGTCGCCCGGTACAGCTAGATCAGAAGAGATCCATCTGTCCGGGCTGCACGAGGCCCTCGTGACAGCGCACGCCTTCGAGCTCGAGCAGAAGCTGCTTACGTTCGATACCGCCGCCGTAACCACCCAGATGGTGCCCAGCCTCGACGATGCGATGACAAGGTATGATGATTGGGATCGGATTGACGTGGTTGGCTTGGCCCACCGCGCGCATCGCCCGTGGCGAGCGAATCTCCTGAGCGATACCGCCGTAGGTGCGTACTGCGCCCCAAGGGATATCGCGTAGCGCGTTCCACACGCGTAGCTGGAAGCCGGTGCCCCGCAGGTCGACGGGGACGGCCGCGAAGTCCTCCGGCTTAGCATCGAAGTAGC
>CAZHPJ010000398.1:0-3138 GCA_964534585.1 uncultured Sandaracinaceae bacterium
GCAGCCGCTCCTTGCCGTAAAGCACGCCGATTCCGGTTGGGCCGTAGAGCTTGTGCCCGCTGAACGCGTAGAAGTCACAATCGAGCGCCTGCACGTCTATATCGACGTGCGACACGGCCTGCGCGCCGTCGAGCAATACCAGCGCGCCCCGCTCGTGCGCGAGTGCGATCAGCTCGGCGACCGGGAGCACCGTGCCAAGCGCGTTCGAGACGTGCGCCAACGCCACCAGGCGAGTGCGGCCGCTGAGCTGCTGTTCGAAAGCTTCCTGCAGCACTTCGCCGCGATCTGTCATCGGCACGACGACGAGCTTTGCGCCCGTCTGCTGGCAGACGATCTGCCAAGGCACGATGTTCGAATGGTGCTCGAGCTCCGTCACCAGAACCTCGTCGCCTTCGCGTAGACGGGTGCGCCCCCAGCTCTGCGCCACGAGGTTGATCGCCTCGGTCGTTCCACGAGTGAACACCACCTCGCTCTTCTTGGCCGCGTTCACGAAAGCGCGGACCTTTTCGCGTGCCTCCTCGAAACGGGCCGTCGCACGCTGCGAGAGCAGATGAACGGCTCGATGAATGTTGGCGCAATCCCGCGTGTAAACCTCAGCAACCGCATCGATCACCGATTGCGGCTTGAGAGAGGTAGCCGCACTGTCCAGATAGATGAGCGGCTTTCCATGCACATGCTGATGAAGGGCAGGAAAGTCCGCCCGCACGCGCTGAACGTCGAACGGCTCAGGTCTCGAAGCCGTGATGGACGATACCTCGCTCATGTGACCTCCCGAACGTCGTCACCACGCGGAATCCGCGTAAGCAATGCCTTGCGCATACGCGCGCGGGTCGGCTCATGGCTAACGCGATCGACGACCGACTCCAAGAACGCGTAGGTCAGCATCGCGCGGGCGACGTCTTCGGGAATGCCCCGAGCACGCAGATAGAAGAGCTGGTCTTCGTCGAGCGAGCCCACGGTCGCCCCATGGCTACAGATCACATCGTCCGCGTCGATTTCGAGGTGCGGCTTCGTATGCACGGTCGCGGTGTCCGAAAGAAGCAGGTTCCGATTCTCCTGGTGCGCCTCGGTCTTCTGCGCATCGCGGTGAACCATGACGATGCCGTCGAACACCGCGGTGCCCTTCCCCGAGATGATGCCGCGGTACGTCTGTTCGCTCCGGCAGTGCGAGGCCTGGTGCTCGACCAGGGTATGATGATCGACGTGGTCCTCGCCCTCGACCAGGTACGCGCCGTCGAGCTGACACTCGGCGCCTTTGCCCTGAAGCAAGCAACGCACATCGAAGCGTAGGAGCGCCCCACCCAAGGTCACGACCGTCGAGCGATAGCGGCTGTCGGCGTCCTGACGAACATCTACTCGGCCCACCTGCAAGCCCGCGTTCTCGTGAATGCGCACGTGGCTCATCTTGGCGTCACGACCGACGTAGACCTCGACCACCGAATTGCTGAGCTGCCCGGCTTCGTTACCGGCGTAGGTCTCGATGAGCGTCAGCTCGGCGTGGTCGCCCAGGGTGACGAGAACCCTCGGATAGACGACGCCGGGCCCGGACGAGGCAGGGACCGCATGGCTGAGCTCGACCGGCGCCTCGACGACGGTGCCCTCGGGAACGTCGATCCACAGGCCGTCGCCGAACAGCGCGGTATTGAGGGCGGCGAAGTGGGTCGGCGCCCCGCCGAGGTCGAGCCGCCCTTCTAAAAGCTCAGGCTCGACCCGCAGGACCTCCCTCAGACTGCGGGCGGTTACACCATCGGGGACCGACGACACGAGTGATGGACTGCTCCCTTCCTCCCGTGAGAACTCCGCATCGACGAACGAGCGCACCGGCGTGAAGCGCCATGCCTCGGTCCGCTTGGTGGGGAGACCCTGTTCCCGAAGCGTTTCAGCCGCGCGCCCGCGAAGCGTTCGCAACCATTCCGGCCCCGTGTCGAACGAAGTAGGAAGGCTCCGGAGGAGCGTCTGGGGGCGGGTGTCGGTCACTGCTGCAGCGCGTCCCGGACCTCGGCGTACCCCTCTTTTTCGAGCTGTTTGGCGAGGTCCTTGTCTCCGGTTCGAACGATTCGGCCGTCGATGAGCACGTGCACGACGTCGGGCACGATGTAATCGAGCAGTCGCTGATAGTGCGTGATGACGAGCAACGACCGATCGGGGCCGCGCAATGCGTTCACGCCCTCGGCCACGACTTTGAGCGCGTCGATATCGAGCCCGGAGTCGGTTTCGTCGAGCACGGCAAGCGAAGGCTCGAGCATGGCCATTTGAAAGATCTCGTTGCGCTTCTTCTCGCCGCCGCTGAAGCCGTCGTTCACCGAGCGCTTGGTGAGCTCATCGGGCAGCTGCACCAGCGCGGCTTTCTCCTTCGAGATCTTCATGAAATCGATTGCATCGAGCGGCTCTTCACCGCGGTGCTTTCGAATCGCGTTGACCGCCGCCTTCAGGAAATAGATGTTGCTCACACCCGGAATCGCCACCGGGTATTGAAAGCCGAGAAAGAGCCCTTCAGCGGCACGTACCTCCGGCGCCATCTCGAGCAGGTCATGGCCCTTGTAGAGCACCCGCCCCTTAGTGACCTCGTAGCCTTCGCGGCCGGCGAGCACGTACGCAAGCGTACTCTTGCCGGAGCCGTTCGGCCCCATGATGGCATGAACTTGCCCCGCCTCGACGTCGAGGTTGATCCCCTTGAGAATGGGCGTGCCCTCTACCTCGACGTGCAGGTCCTCGATTTTCAACATCAGCCGACTGCTCCTTCCAAGCTAACGCCGAGGAGCTTCTGCGCCTCTACCGCAAATTCCATCGGCAGTTCTTTCAACACTTGTTTGGCGAAACCGTTGACGATGAGGCTCACTGCGTCCTCCTCGGAAAGGCCGCGCTGCCGGCAATAGAAAAGTTGGTCGTCCCCGATGCGGGAAGTCGTTGCCTCGTGCTCGAGCTTCGATGAGCTGTTGCGCACGTCGACATACGGCACCGTATGAGCCGCGCACTTGTCGCCGATCAATAGCGAATCGCACTGTGTGTAGTTGCGGGCGTTGGTCGCGCCACGGGAGATCTTCACGCCGCCGCGATAGGTCTGCCGCCCGTGCCCCGCGCTGATCCCCTTTGAAATGATGGTGGCGTTCCGAGGTTTACTCATCAAGGCGCTCATTT
>CAZHPJ010000399.1:0-3133 GCA_964534585.1 uncultured Sandaracinaceae bacterium
GCTCGTCGGCATTGCGGTGACGTTCCTGTCGCAACGCTTGCTCCGACCGATTCCTCTGTTGCACCAACGCGTCGCGGCCGTGGCGCGCGGCGACCTTTCTAGTGCGGTCGACATCAAGCGCAACGACGAGCTCGGCCAACTCGTTGCGGAGTTCGAGCGGATGGTTCGAGCGTTGGCGGCGCGGGACCAAAGTTTGCGGGAGGCAGCGCTCGCCGAGCAGCGACTTCAGCGAATGCAGGTGCAGATCGTGGAGGCACTACGTGCGGCAATCCTGGTCATCGATCGCGATCGGCTGATCAAGACCACCAACCCGGCCGCCGACGAGATTCTTGGAGTGAGCGCACGCGACGTCGACTCGTCCATCGACGATACTTCCCTGCTTCGGCGATTTCCGGCACTCAGCCGGGCCATTGCCGACGTCGCCGAGGGCGGAGACGCGCTGACCCTCGAAGGTGAACGGATTGCGGGCTTCACCGAGCGCCTGATCGACGTGCTCGTGACGCCGTTTGGCGACGAAGTTGGCGAGGGCGGGATTCGCGGCGTTCTGGTGGTCGCCGACGATGTGTCGGATGCCATCGCCACGAAGTCCCGTCTCATCCAGACGGAGCGGCTCGCGGCCATTGGCCGTATGGCTGCGCATGTGACTCACGAGGTTCGCAACCCGCTGTCGAGCATCGGGCTGAACATCGACATGCTCGGAGACGAGACCCTCGACGCAGGTCCAGAGAGCAAGCGGCTGCTGGAGTCGATACAGCAAGAGCTCGAGCGTCTCGAGAGCATCACCGAGGAGTATTTGCGGTTGGCGCGCTTACCTGAGCCTTCGCTCACCCCGGACGACCCGGCACACCTCTTGCGCGATACCGCTGACTTCGTTCGGCGTGAGATGGACGCCGCCGGCGTCGAGCTGCGCTTGGACTTGGCGTCACATTTGCCGGCCGTTGCGATGGACGAGCCGCAGCTTCGACAAGCGCTACTCAATCTCCTGCGCAACGCACGTGAAGCGATGCCCGACGGGGGGATCGCCAAGCTCGAAGCGACACGGTACGACGGGGGTGTGAGAATTCTGGTTCACGACGAAGGCGCTGGCATCGACGAGGCAGAGCGCGAGCACGTCTTCGACTTATTCTACACGACCAAGGAGAGGGGCACTGGTCTCGGCTTGCCGCTCACTCAGCAGATCATCGTCGCTCATGGGGGGAGCATCGCGTGTAAGCCCCGGCATCCGCATGGAACCACTTTCGAGGTTTGGTTGCCAGCAGCCACACGAACGACTACTGGTTCGTCGGTGCGGAGGGTTGGATGACTAGAGAAGATGGGCGCTCGTACGATGCGCTGCGACCGGTTTCGATCGAAGCAAACGCGCAGCGCAACCCTGAGGGCTCGGTGATCTATCGATGTGGTGGCACCACGGTGTTGATCGCGGCTTCGATCTCGGAAGGCGTACCGGATTGGATGCGCGGTTCGGGGAAAGGTTGGCTTACTGCCGAGTACGCGATGCATCCGCGTGCCAACCCCGAGCGGAATCGTCGTGACGGCCGCAGCGGTAAGGTCGATGGCCGGACCACCGAGATTCAGCGTTTGGTGGGACGCGCGCTTCGGGCGGCGGTCGATTTCGAGAAGTTGGGCGAGCGAATGATCACGGTGGACTGTGACGTCCTCGACGCCGATGGCGGGACGCGGACGGCGTCGATCACGGGCGGGATGATCGCAACGGCGATCGCGCTCGATCGGCTTCGTGCCAAAGGCCTGGTCGGCAAGGGGGTTTTGCGGGAGCCGATTGCCGCGATCAGTGTGGGGTTGCTCGAAGACCATCCGATGTTGGACCTTTGCTACACCGAGGACCGGGACGCCGATGTGGATCTCAACGTGGTCGGTACGCCGCGTGGCGCAGTGGTCGAAGTGCAAGGGACCGCAGAGGGAGCGCCGATCATGCGCGCGAAGCTCGACCAGATGATCGACGTGGCGCTCGCGGCGATGCCGGCCCTGGCCGAGGAACAGCGGCGCGCGTTGGGCGCCCTCGATATCGACATCGAGCGGCTATTGCCTTGATGCGGATTCTCGTTGCGACCATGAACGCGGGGAAGCTGGCGGAATACGAGCGGCTTCTGGCAGGTGTGCCCGGGCTCGAGCTCGAGACGATGGCGTCGCTCCCAGAACGCGTTGAGGTGCTGGAGGACCGCGACACGTTTCGCGAAAACGCGCTCAAGAAGGCGACTGAGATTGCCGCGGTAGCTGGCATCCCGTGCCTAGCCGACGATAGCGGCCTCGAGGTGGACGCGCTCGGTGGGAGGCCCGGCGTGCATTCAGCGCGATACTCGGGAGAGGGTGCGACCGATGCGCAGAACAACGAGAAGCTTCTCGAAGAGCTCAACGATGTGCCGGACGACGAACGAACAGCTCGGTTTCGATGCGCGATCGTAGTCGTCGATGGTGACGGACGCGAGCTCGCCGTAGCAGAGGGTGCATGCGAGGGGCGCATCGGTCTCGGGCCGAAGGGGACCCATGGGTTCGGCTACGACCCCCTGTTCGTGCCTGACGGTTACACGCAGACGATGGCCGAGCTCGGCCCTGCAACCAAGAACGAAATCAGTCATCGAGCAAAGGCCGCGGCGAAGCTGACGCCCCTATTGCTGGAGTTGCGAACCCTCTAGCGATCGGCTACCTCATGCCGCCAGACCGCAGTACAAGAAGGTCTCGGGGTGTAGCACAGCCTGGTAGTGCGCATGCTTTGGGAGCATGAGGTCGCTGGTTCGAATCCAGTCGCCCCGACCAGTGATTACGAGTGGTTACGCGTTTCGCGATTTTCGATTTTGACTCTCGTTGACCAAATATTGACCACGATGTGGCGGCGACGCCGGTTCGAGCGCCCGAACGAGGCGCAGTTGAGCACTGCTACCAAGGTGCGCGTACACCTCGGTGCTCTGAGCTGAGCGGTGCCCGAGTTGAGCCTGGATGGCTCTGATCGGTTGACCGTCTGTCGCGGCTTGGCTTGCCATCGAGTGACGACCGATCTGGTGGTGAGAGAGGAGGGGTAGCCCGAGCGCCTTCTGCACGGTGCGCAGCGGGCGCTTGTGGCTGTCGAGATGTGGGATTGTAGGACATCGAAGATGTCCCAATCCCCGCTCGCCGCGTT
>CAZHPJ010000400.1:0-3119 GCA_964534585.1 uncultured Sandaracinaceae bacterium
TCTGGCGGCAGAGGTGGCTGAAGCGCTACGAGGCTCTTGAGTCATGACGAACGGGGCCAAGCTCACACGGGTATTGCTCAAGCTCTCGGGTGAGGTGCTTTCCGGCGGGTCCGCTGGAGCGAGCATCGAGCCGAACACCGTAAAAGCCATCAGCGAGGAGTTGGCCGAAGTCCACGCAAGCGGATGTCAGATCGGGCTCGTCATTGGGGGCGGCAACATTTTCCGTGGCCTCAAGGGAAGCGCCACCGGCATGGACCGCACGGCGGCCGACCACATGGGCATGTTGGCCACCGTCGTGAATGGCATCGCGCTCCAGGATGGGCTCGAGAAGGCCGGGGTCGATACGCGCGTGATGAGCGCGCTCGAGATCAGGGCCGTGTGCGAGCCCTACATCCGTCGCCGCGCCGTGCGCCACTTGGAGAAGGGCCGGGTCGTGATCTTCGTGGCTGGCACCGGCAATCCGTACTTCTCGACCGATACGGCGGCCGCCCTCCGTGCCATGGAGATTCATGCCAACGCCCTGTGCAAGGCGACCAAGGTCGAGGGCATCTACGACAAGGACCCCGTCCGTCACGCCGACGCTAA
Organism: uncultured Sandaracinaceae bacterium; assembly: GCA_964534585.1. Lineage (GTDB taxonomy): Bacteria > Myxococcota_A > Polyangia > Polyangiales > Houyiibacteriaceae > SG8-38. The sequence continues at coordinate 586 of CAZHPJ010000400.1, forward strand.
GATGGTCCGGCGGATGAGTTACGATCGATTTCTGATGGAGCGGGTCGGGGTCATGGACGCTACGGCGGTGGCGCTATGTCGCGACAACGACTTGCCCATCCGCGTATTCAAGCTGACCGAGCCTGGGAACATTAAACGGGTTGTCATGGGCGAGGACGTCGGTAGCCTAGTGACGGCGGAGGGCTGATCTCCGCTCGATTCGAGGGAACCGATGCTTGCTGAAACACTGGGAGAGCTGGGCGCGTCGATTGACAAGGCGCACGAGTCGCTCAAGCGTGACCTCGCCAAGATTCGCGCCGGTCGCGCCAACCCTGGCATTCTCGACGGTCTCCGGATCGACTACTACGGCTCGCCGACTCCACTGAAGCAGCTCGCGTCGATCTCGGTGCCGGAAGCGCGCATGATCGTCCTCAAGCCATTCGATCGTACTCAGATGCAAGCCATCGAAAAGGCGATCATGGAGGCACAACTCGGCCTCAACCCCTCCAACGACGGCGAGATCATTCGCATCCCGATGCCCCCCCTCACGGAGGAGCGCCGCAAGGACTTGGTCAAGCTCGCCCGCAAGTCCGGCGAGGACTGCAAGGTCGCGATTCGCAAATCGCGGCACGACGCCAAAGACATGATCGACAGCCTTCAAAAAGAAGGTGAGGTTGGCGAAGACGACGCCGACCGCGCCCGCAAAGAGCTCGAAGAGACCGTCAAAGCCGGCACCAGCAAAGTCGACGAGATCGTCGGCAAGAAAGAAGCCGACATCCTCGAGGTATAGCCAGCCCTTAGAACGGCCTGCCAAAGTTCACGTAGCATTGTGTCCCGCCGCCTTGGTCGAGCCCGTACGCGAAGCCGACGCGGAGCGAGTATGTCTGCACGTACCCGAGCGTGAAGTCCATCAGGATTTCCGCGCCCGTGCCCTTGCGGAAGGCATTGAAGTCGAGTGGTCCGAAGTACGCGTTGCCGTAGTCGAAGAACACTAGCCCGTACATGCGGTCGAAGAACACGGGCACCGTGCCCGGGCCGCGAAGCACCCTGGTCAGCGGGAACCGGTACTCCGTTTGCACTAGATGAAACCGGTCTCCGACGATTGAGAACGCCGGGTAGCCGCGCAACGCTACGCCCCCGAGTTGCTCGAAGCTCAGGAGCTGCTCGATCAGTGACGTGTCCGGGAAGCCGCCCAAGGCGAACATCCCCCGCTCGCCCCTGCTGTCCCTGCCCGCTCCTCCGCCGTACCGAATGGCGACGGTATGGTGTTGTGCCCAGGGCATTTCGATGAAGCGGCGAATGAACCAGGACGTCCGAATGCTCTTGAACTGACTGCCGATCGCTGGGTGCGCGAAAGATACTGCCGCCCCGAAGGTGCGCCCCTCCGAGGGCGTATAGTCGTAGAGATGGCGTCGCGCGTCGTTGTAGCTCCATGACAAGCCGATGTCGGCGTTGAGGCCCGTGGCGGGAATGATCGGCGGCGGATGGTTGGGGTTGAGCCTGCCATTGAAGCTCGACAGCGAGCGCGTCCAGGTGAGCCCGTAGCTCGCTCTTATGCGGTTTGCGTGAAAAGAGCGCGGTATCGTGTGGGCGATCGTGAAGCGGCCGCCGTACGCGTCCTCGACATAGGGCCGCCGCCGTCCGTTGACGACGAACCCACTTCGAGGGGTCACGCGCCGGAAGAACGAGACCGACAAGTCCGGGGGCAAACGCCGCAGCGTGTAGCTGAGGTCCGCGTTGACGTAGCCCTCGGTAAGGCTGATCCCGAGGCGCGCAAAGAAGAGGTGGAACCGAGCCGCGTCCTCGCCCCGCGTGAAGATACCGAGCTGACGCCCGAACGCGTCTTCCTCGAGGTCGATCCCCCAAAACCGTGGGTACAGCGTTCGAGCGCCGACATAGCGCGTCGAGAGATCGGGGATCAAGGCGTCGGGGTCGCTCGGCGGCGGCCGGTTGTCCACGTACGGTGAAGCTGGCTGGCCGGTATGAGGGTCGAGGTCGAGCACGTAGATGTCGTATCCGCGGCTCGTGTAGCCAATGTACGCGAGCCGCGTGCCGTCGGGAGAAGGCGCCGGCGTGTACGCGCCAGAGACGAGATTGGTGACTTGCGAGAGTTTGCCGGTTGCGGGCTCCCAGGCGTAGATGTTGGCGATGCCCGTTCGATCACTCGAGAAGTAGAGCTGGCGGCCGTCTGGGGACCACGCGGGCCCGGTATCCATTGCACGATCGTGCGTTACGTGTGTGATTTCCCGGGTTCCTAGATCGATGACTTGGATGTCGCGGTAGCCCCCTTTTCGCCACGCGCTGTATGCCACCTTCGTACCGTCCGGAGAGAAGCGAGGCGTATACACTTGCTCGAAGCGCTCGCTCGCGACGAGCACCTCCTGGGTCCCTTCGATGTCGTCGACGTTCGCGATCCATAGGCTCTGGGTGCCCGCTTCGTTTCGGACGTACGCAATTGCATCGCCGTCCGGGGAGATGTCGGGATACCGCGCGCGAAGACCCCGGGTGAGCCGTTTGCGTTTCCACGGCCTGCGTGGGTCGAGCCGGAAGAGGTC
>CAZHPJ010000401.1:0-3110 GCA_964534585.1 uncultured Sandaracinaceae bacterium
TGCGCCGTTCGGCTTTCGGATTTTATATTCGAGCGGCGTTACGTTCGTCGTGCTCGGGTGCTCGTCGGCGAGCACCATCGGTGTCGGAGGCATCGTCTCCTGGGCCAATGCGTCGGCTGAGGTCTTGCGCGCGCGGGTTTCGGTCGTGATCGATGCGATGATCCTTGCCAGCTCCGCGCGCAATACTTCTTCTGGCCGGCTCTGCCATGGCTCTAGTGCCGCCCAGAAGGCGTGAGCGGTCGGTGGGCGTTCCTCGATGTTCGCGGCGAGCGCCTTGAGGATCACGGCGCCAAGCCCGTCTGGAAGTTGCGGAAGAAACTCGACGAACGGATGAACTTCCGCGTCGCGAATCGCGAGCAGTACTGCAAGCTCACTGCCACCGGTAAACAACGGTCGCCGCATGAATAGCTCCGCTGCGATGACGCCGGTCGAGAACAGGTCGGCGCGCTGGTCGACCGGCCCTCCCGAAACTTGCTCTGGCGCGAGGTAGCCGAGCTTGCCGTTGGCCCGCGCGGCCGTATCCACGTTGAATGCGTTGATGTCGGCACGTGCGATCCCAAAGTCCGCGATCTTCACGTCGCCATGAATCGAGACCAGCACGTTCGACGGGCTGATATCGCGATGCACGATCCCGAGAGCTCCACCCCCGCGATCGGTCGCGCTGTGTACTGCGTCCAGGCCGCTCAAGATTTGACGGACCAAATAGACGACGAGGTCGTGTTCGAGTTTCTTGCTTTCGAGCGTGAGGCGGCGGCTGAGACGCCAGAGATCGCAACCTGGAACGTACTCGAGCGTCAGGTAGGGCTGGCCGTCGATCTCTCCGTGACCGAGCACGTGCACGACGTTCGGATGCGTAACGTGACTTGCAAGCCGTGCCTCCTCGGCGAACATTTGTTGTGCGTTGGACTCGTCCGCGATGTGCGGGAGCATTCTCTTCAAGACGACGACGCGTGGTTCACCGACCGCACGGGGCTCGAGGGCACGAAACACTTCCGCCATCCCCCCAACCGCAATACGATCGACCAAGGTGTAGTCGCCCAAAGGAGTATTCGGTGGTGGCGCCGGCGGCGGTGAGGACGGTCTTGGCACAACTGGATTGTAACGGTACCAACGGAAAATATCGATATTAGGGCAATAAAGTTCACAGCAATTCAGAGATTTCTATCGCTGGTCAAGATTCCAGAGTGGGCAGGCCGTATGCCAGCGCACAAATTCCCGATCATGCAGCCGGGATGAGGCGTCCGCGCGACGGTGCGCTCTTCCCAAGGCTTGACCATTTTCAGCTGGGCGGGGATATAGGCTTCCGCGCTTAGGATCGCTCCGGGCTTGACCGGGTTTAGGAGCGGACCTAGCGGGCCCGCAGGGAGAATAAACATCGAGTGCAGCTTGCGCTGTGCGAACGCCGCCTAGATGGGCTTCGTCAAAAAATGACGAACCGCCTTGTCCAACCCCCGAGCTTCGCCTAAATGGCGGCCGGTCGTTTAGAGGACTCAACAGAAAACGCAGCATGCAGATTTTCCCCCGCGAGTTGAACTCCTTGCCCCTCGCGCTGGCGCTCGTAGCTGGCGGCCTCGGTACGGGCGTGTTCACGTTGTTCTGGGTCTACTTCACCCCACCCAACCTTCAGGTGGGCTATACGCCGAAGCAGCCCGTTGAGTACAGCCACCGTTTGCATGCGGGCGAGCTCGGCATGGACTGTCGCTATTGCCACTCCCAGGTGGAGCGCGCCGCTCAAGCAATGGTGCCGCCGACACAGACCTGCATGGGTTGCCACGCCGTCATCCGTCCTGAGTCGGCGCTGCTCGCGCCGGTACGCAAGAGCTGGGAGACGGACGAGTCGATCGCATGGATTCGCGTCCACCAGCTTCCGGATCACGCGTTCTTCAACCACAGCGCCCATCTCAACGCCGGCGTCGGTTGCGCGTCTTGCCATGGCCGCATCGATCAGACGGAGGTCGTCGGGGTTGTCGAGCCAATCGCCATGCAGTGGTGCTTGGAGTGCCATCGCAATCCGGAGCCACACATTCGACCAAAGAGTGAGGTCACCAATATGAAGTGGGAAGCCGACGAGGCTTGGGTCGCGCGGCGCGCCGATGTCGCCGCCACCCTCAATCCACCTAAGCATTGTTCGGGGTGCCACCGATGACCCGTAGAAAGTCATACGAGCTGAGCCAGCATAAGGGTCCGTCGATGTGGCGGACGCTCGAGGACAAGAACACCGATCCGCAAGAGCTGCAGAAGCTCGCTGAGGAAGAGCAGCCGGGCGGGTTCATCACCGATCTGTTGAGCCCCAAGGCTCTGGTCTCACGTCGCTCGTTCGTACAGGGTTCTTCGATCGCAGCGCTGGCCGCCGGCCTTCAGGGTTGTGTTCGCCGGCCTGAAAACGAGATCCTGCCGTACAGTAAGGCTCCTGAGCATTTGGTCCCCGGCGTCGCTTCGCACTTTGCAACTGTGACTTCGCGTGGCCGTGACGCGCTTGGCGTGGTCGTGACGAACCACGAGGGTCGTCCGACCAAGATCGAGGGCAACGAGCAGCACTCGAGGAGCCTAGGCGGCACGGATGTTCGGGCCCAGGCGTACGTGTGGGACCTCTATGATCCCGACCGATCTCGATCCCCTGCGCAGCGTCGTGGCAATGCGCTCGCAAGCGCGACCGACGCGGACTTCGATCAGGCCGTGCAGGACTTGGCCAAGAAACACGAGAAGGACGAGGGCGCTGGCCTTCGCTTCCTCGCACCGATTTCGAACAGCCCGTCGTTCCGGCGCCTGCGCGACAAGACGCTCGAGAAGTTCCCCAAGGCGCGGTTTCACACGTACAGCGCTGTCAATGACGACAACGCGCGCGAGGGCGCGCGGATCGCGTTACAGGGTCTGCCGACGGTCCCGCTCTACGACCATTCGAAATCGAAGGTCACCTTATCCCTCGGGTCCGATTTCCTCGGAACCGAGCCAGGCGCTGTGGCCGCCGCACGACGATTCGCCCCCCGCCGCACGATCGCATCCCCAGACGTACCTATGAACCGACTCTACGTCGTCGAGTCGAACTTCACTGTGACTGGAAGCATGGCCGATCACCGCTTGCGCATGCCGCAGGCTGACATCGAATGGTT
>CAZHPJ010000402.1:0-3097 GCA_964534585.1 uncultured Sandaracinaceae bacterium
CTTTCCACGATGATGATGTGCAGCCGCCTCGGGCCGTGCGCGCCGAGCTGCATGACGAGCTCTGCCTTGTCGTCGCTCGACACGACCGCAATCGCACGCGCGCCCATGAGCTTGCAAAGCTGTACGGCGAACACGCCGAGACCGCCGCCAGCGCCCCAGATGAGCACGTCCTCGCCCGGCTGAACCTTGGCGCGGTCGACCAGCATGCGGTGCGCCGTGTAGTACGTGAGGCCGTAGCTCGAGGCATCTTCCCAGGTGAGGTGCGGTGGCTTTGGAAGCACCTGCTGTGCCTGCACTCTGGCGAACTGCGCGAACGAGCCATCGGGGGTCTCGTAGCCCCAAATCCTCTGCAGGTCGTTGGTGCCTGGGTTCAAGAGATGGTTGCAGTGCACCACGACCTCGTCGCCGACCTCGTGGTCGTTGACGCCTGGGCCGACCGCCCAGACGACGCCCGAGGCATCGGAGCCGGCGATGTGGTACCCGAGACCGTGGCCCTTGAGCACGTCGACGGGTTTGCCGAGTCCCGCCCAGACGCCGTTGAAGTTGACGCCGGCTGCCATGACCTGGATCAAGACGTCGCCGGGACCAAGCTCCCAGACGGGCGCTTCTTCTGGTTGGAAAGATTGTTTGGGCTCGCCGAAACGTTCGGGACGAATGACGTATGCGTGCATCTTCTCCGGCACGACGCCTAGCTCTGGGACTTGACCCATGGGTACGATATCTGGACGTTTACTCATCTGTTCCTCATGGAGTCTGTCCGAGCGCTGCTACATACTCTCGGCTCAAGCGTTCGCAAAGGCTCAACGGCGTCTCGCCGCCATCGAGGTCTCGTTCGGCGCGGGATTTGAGCAGCGCCGTGCCACCTAGGGTCGAAACCCCATGCTCGCCATGCTTGCGGCTGAACAGGTCGAGAGCCCACTGGACCTCGCCTCGTCGTCGACGCGCCGCGAGCGTCGTGCCGAGATGCTGCCGATGTCCATCGAGGGCGTCGATGAGCTCATCGATTCCGGCGCCTTGCGTCGCGCTGGTCGCGATGATTGGGGTCTCCCAATCGGCGTCTTGCCCGCCCGTCGCCCCTGCCGCGTGGGCGGTCTGAAGAGCGCTTCGCAGGTCAGAGACGGCGCGCTTCGCTAGCTCGTCTTGATCCGCCTTGTTTACCACCAGGATATCTGGGATTTCCATGATGCCGGCCTTCAGGAACTGAAGTACGTCGCCGCTGCCCGGCTGGATCACGAGCACGACCGTGTCCGCGACGTGGACGATGTCGATCTCCGACTGTCCGACACCCGTCGTCTCGACGACGACCATGTCGTAAGCGGCCGCCAGCACGCGCACGGCGGAGTTGGCAGCGTAGGCGAGACCTCCGACTTCGCCGGCGGTTGCGAGCGAGCGTACGAACAGTCCTCCATCGGATGGATCGAAGCTCATCCGCGCGCGGTCGCCGAGCAGCGAGCCGCCGGAGCGTATGCTCGATGGGTCGACTGCCACGACCCCGACGGTTCGACCTTGCCGTCGAACCGCGCGCGCGAGCGCCGAGGTCAGTGTGCTCTTTCCAACGCCGGGCGGGCCTGTGAGGCCGACGCGGTGGCCGCCCGCTGCTTTGGGGGCGTCTTTGAGGCTCGCCAGCAGCTCCGTGACACGCGCATGTGCTTCCGGCCGTCGATCTTCGACGAGGTTCAAGGCGCGGGAGACGGCCGCCTTGTCGGCAGACATCACACCCTGTGCATCGTTGGCGAGATCACTCGGCGGCATGCCGGCGGTCCACCAGGTCGATCAAGTCGCTCATGATGTTGTCGAGCTCAAAGTCCTTCGGCGTGTAGACGGCTGCGATCCCCTCGCGGCGGAGTCGCTCCGCATCGGCGTCGGGAATGATGCCGCCCACGACCAACGGCACGTCGCCGAGCCCCGCATCGCGCAGCCGCTTCGCCACTTCGGGAACGAGCGCGAGATGGGAGCCGCTGAGGATGCTGAGGCCGATGAGATGAACACCTTCCTCGAGCGCGGACGCCACAATTTGCTCCGGCGAGACGCGAATCCCTTCGTACACGACGTCAAAGCCGACGTCTCGCGCCTTGATGGCGATTTGCTCGGCACCGTTCGAGTGACCGTCGAGGCCGGGCTTTCCCACGAGCAGCTTCGCCCTTCGTCCCATCCGGGTCTCGAGCTCCCCGAGCCGCTTGCGCAGCCGGTCGACCACGTCGGCGGCCGGTCCAGACCCCGAAGTCTTCACGCTGGCGCCTGCCACGCCCGTCGGTGCGCGGTATTCGCCCCACACTTGGCGTAGCGTGTTGGACCATTCGCCGGTCGTGACCCCCGCGTGAGCGGCAGCGATCGACGCCGTCATCATGTTCTCGTCGGTCTTCGCCACGCGGTGCAGCTCTGCCAACGCCTCCTCGACCGCGGCATTGTCACGCTCCTCTTTCCAGCGACCAAGGGCTGCGCGCTGATTGGCGTCGATCTCGGGGTCGACCGTGAGGATAGCGTCATCGAGATTCTCGGTGAGCGGAGAAGGCGCGCCCTCGACGTACTTGTTGACGCCGACGACGATCTGGTCGCCGCTCTCGATCGCGCGAAGCCGCGCGGCGTTGGATTCGACGAGCTTCTGCTTGATGTAGCCACTCTCCACCGCTTCGACAGCGCCCCCGCGCTTCAAGACCTCTTGCACCTCGGCCCACGCAGAGTCGACGAGGTGCTGCGTCTGCGCCTCGACGACCTCGCTGCCCTTGAACAGGTCGGCGTACTCGAGAAGGTCGGTCTCGTAGGCAAGAATTTGCTGCGCGCGCAGCGACCACTGCTGGTCCCACGGCCGCGGAAGACCGAGTGCCTCGTTCCACGCCGGAAGCTGAACCGCGCGGGCTCGGGCATCCTTGCTCAGGGTAACCGCCAGCATTTCGAGGACGATTCGGATGACGTTGTTTTCGGGCTGTTGCTCCGTGAGACCCAGGGAATTCACTTGCACTCCGTATCGGAACCGCCGCTGCTTCGGGTCCGTGACGCCATAGCGTTCTTGCGCGACTCGGTTCCAGAGCTCGACGAACGCGCGCATCTTGCACAGCTCTTCGACGTAGCGAATGCCGGAGTTGACGAAGAAGCTCAT
>CAZHPJ010000403.1:0-3096 GCA_964534585.1 uncultured Sandaracinaceae bacterium
GTCAGCAGATTCGCCTTCTCGAGCTGGTCGATCAGGAGAGTTCGGATGACTCGCTGCGGATGGCCATCGACGGCTTTGGTTACGACGGTCCCGTTGGCCTTGGTTTGCAAGTAAATCTGCTTCACGTGATCGGGGACTTGGCTGTCCTGCGTCAGCAGGAAGCGTGTCCCCATCGCGATTCCCTCACCTCCGAGCGCCAACGCCGCCACCAGGCCACGCCCATCGCGGAAGCCCCCAGCACCGACGACGGGGATGTCGACCGCCGCCGACACGTCCGGGATAAGAATCGAGGTAGGGATCTGCCCCGTGTGTCCCCCGCCTTCTTGGCCCTGCGCGATCACCGCATCGACGCCCCAGGCCTGAACCTTCTCGGCATGACGCCGCGCACCGATCGTAGGCATCGTGAGGACGCCGCCGTCTTTGAGCGTCTTGACGACGCGCTCGCCCGGCGCCTGCGCAAAGCTCGCTACCTTGATCTTCTCGCGGATGAGAAGCTGGACGCGCTTCATGACGTCAGATTGGTCGGCGCGCATGTTCACGCCGAAAGGTTTGCCCGTTCGATCCCTCACCTTGGCGATCGCCTCTTCGAGCTCGCGAAACGTCATCGTAGCGGCAGCCAGAATGCCGAGGCCTCCCGCTTGGCTGGTCGCCGACGTGAGCCTCGCACCTGAGACCCACCCCATGCCGGTCTGGATGATCGGGTACTCGATGCCAAACATGTCGCAGATGCGGGTGTGCAGCGCTGACTTGGTTTTCTTCGCCGCCTTCTTTGGCGTAGGCCTCTCGACGCTCCTCACGCGAGCCGGCGGCTTGCTCTTGCGCGCTGCTTTCTTCGGCTTCGCCTTGGGCGCTGTGGACTTGCGCTTCTTCGCGGATGCCTTCGTCGTCCGTTTAGCTTTGGCCTTGGGGCGCGTGGACTTGCGCTTCTTCGCGGGTGCCTTCGTGCTCCTCTTCTGAACCGTCATACTACGACTTCTTTCTGCGCATAACCTTTCGGATCGAGCTCGCGCAACACGTGAATGACCTCTGGGGTCGGTACCGGGGTCGTGTCTACCCCGTCGGGAATGACGAGCTCAAAGCCCGTGTTGTCGATGACTTGCTGAAGCTCCACGCCGGGATGCAGCGACACCAACCGCATGCTGTGGTCGGGGGTGTTGAAATCAAACACGCCGAGGTTGCTCACCACGCGCCGAATTTCGTGAAAACGACTCCCCTCGGGCCCAAGGGCGGCGGCGCGGTCGTACCCAACACCGCTCACCATGTCTACCTTCGCGACCAGCACCCGGGCGTTGTGATTCGGCACCCAGTAACTGGTCACGTGATTGATCGTGTTGCCGGGCGCTCCACGCACCCCGAGGAGCTGCGCCTTGGGATTCTCCCACGGACCGATGCACGCGATGTTCTGATTGCCGAACCGATCGATCTGGGACGCGCCCATCATGACGTGACGGCGTCCCCACCAGAGCGTGTCGAACACTGCGCCGAATGGCATCCAACCCTCGACGTCGCCATCGCTGGGCTTGGACCCGAGCGGTAACGCACGGCGAAGCAAGAGGTTAAACCCGTCGGTCATCAGTAGGTCGGGCGCGAAGGTCGATTTCGCCAAGCGGGCGCCTAGGCTCGGAGTGGTCCCCATGGCGCTGACCATGATCTCCCCGTCGTTGCGGAAGCACTCCGCGACGGCAAGAGCGCAGACGTCGGCGCGCGTGGCTTCGGCGCTGCTCACGACGCCACCGCTTTCTGATAGTCCGCTTCGCTCACGTCGAGGTACTTCGCGCGAAACGTTTTCCACGCCCCTTCATCTTTCGCGGTAGCGGCATACTCGCGCTGGAATTTTTCGTCCCGCGCGTAGTCGGGCGGACACTCAGTGAAGTGCGCGCCGCCAGGCGCTTCGACTACGCCGCTGACCATCATGCGGTTGATCAACAGGCTCTGAAGCGGACCGCCGCTGACGAGCTCCTCGGTTCGCACGATCTTCTCGCAGCTCATGAACGATTTCTCGGCGGCCATACAGAAAATGTTGTCGAAGTAGGGATCGCGGCCGAGGGCCTGCCCGTTCCCCAACGCGTCGGCGCGATTCATGTGGATGAACGCGACGTCGACATTCAAGGCCGGCACCGCAACGAGCTCCTCGCCATCGTCGTACGGCGACTTCACGGTCTTGAGGTGCGGGTTGATCTTCAAGACGTCCGAGCCCAGGCCCGCACGGGTCGGCAAGAACGGCAGCCGCTGCGCCGCCGCCCGAAGTCCGAGCAGAAACATCCCTTCGTCGAGCTCGATCGCTTCGAGCGTCCCGTTTTGGCGGGCCTTACGGAAATGCGGCTCGAGTGGGATCGAGTCGAGCGACACGAAGCCGTACACGGCCTTCTCGAGCTGCCCCGTCGCGCACAGGATCCCGATGTCCGGGCCTCCGTAAGAGACGACCGTCAAATCTTTCGCGCCCTTGCGGACCAGAGCTCGCACGAAGGCCATCGGCTTACGCCGCGAGCCCCAACCCCCGAAGCCGATGGTCATTCCATCGGTGACGTCAGAGACGGCCTCGTCCACCGTCATGCGTTTATCGTTCACGAGCTGCCTCACTTCTCGTCGGCGTCGGGGTCGCGTTTCCCCACGAACGCGTCCCGTGCCTCGTCGGCCACGCCTGCCAAGTTGAGCTCGAAGGTGAAGCCCTGCTCGAACCGGTACGACCGATTCACGTCGACCGGATCGATATTGTTCAGGCATTCCTTCGCCGCGCGCACGACCCGTGGGATCTTCTTGGTGAAGGTGCGTGCGACTTCTCTTGCCTTGTTGGCGAGCTCTTCCGGTTCGACGACCGCATAGACCGAACCCCAGTTGTGCAGCTCCTCCGCCGTCGCAGCCTCGCAGGTCAGGACCATCGCGCGCATTTTGAGCGGTGGTACCAAGCGAGCGAGGTGGGTGGCCGCGCCGAGCGCGCCCCGGTCGACCTCGGGCAACGCGAATTTGGTTCCCTTGGCGGCGATGAGAATGTCCGAGTTGCCGGCCAGGCCGATACCGCCGCCGACGCAGTAGCCATGTGCCGCGGTGATGACCGGGACTTTGCACTCATAGACCGCTTTGAAGGACTCCCAGCAG
>CAZHPJ010000404.1:0-3094 GCA_964534585.1 uncultured Sandaracinaceae bacterium
ATTCGCGGTGTCCGCTGTCCCATCGTAGGGAACATCGCGATGGACCTCACCACCGTCGATGCTTCGGGCGTTCCCGGCGTCACCATCGGCGACGAAACGCTACTGCTCGGGGAGCAAGATGGCGTCGTTCTCGATGCGCGCGATCTCGCGGTGGCAGCCGGAACCATCCCATACGAGGTGCTGACGAATGTGTCGCGCCGCGTCCCCCGCGTCTATCTGAATGGCTGACGTTTCTGGGCCGAACCGTGCTATGAAGCCTCGTGCCTGACGCTGCGCCTACCGCGTCCGCGACCCCAGAAAAGACGTCGAAGCGACGCACAGTAGCTCGTGACGCCGGCGAGTGGCTGGCGAAAATGCTCCTGGCGCCCTTCGTAGAGATCGGCGCGCTGTTCAGGCTGCTTTGGGAGGCCGTCTTTTGGGGTATCCGTCCGCCGTACCGCGGCCGTCTTTTCGTCGAGGCCATGGAGTTCATCGGTGTAGGCTCGATCTTCCTCGTCTCGCTGACGGCGGTGTTCATCGGGGGTGTGCTTGCCCTTCAGCTCGTCGACGGCTTTCGCGACTTCGGCGCGGAGAGTCAAACCGGTGCCGTCATCGGGCTGGCGTTGGCGCGGGAGGTTGGCCCGGTGTTTGCCGCGCTCATGGTCACGAGCCGGGCAGGGAGCGCGATGACAACCGAGATCGGCTCGATGCGTGTCACGAATCAGATCGATGCGCTCGTCACGATGGCGGTCAATCCGGTGCAATACTTGGTCGTACCAAGGTTGGTGGCTGGCTTCGTGATGGTGCCGGTGCTGACGATGCTCTTCAACGTCGTCGGGGTGTTCGGTGCGTTCTTCGTGGCAGTGTCGCTCCTCGGGCTCGATCCCGGTGTGTTCATGGACCGACTGAGGTGGCTCGTCGATTGGGACGACGTCCGGCAGGGCCTGATCAAAGCGATGGTATTCGGCATTGCGGTCACCTTGATCGCCTGCCGCCAAGGCTTCTACGCGAAGGGCGGCGCGGCCGGAGTAGGGCGCGCGACCAACCGAGCGGTCGTGCAGAGCGCCATCGCCATCCTCATGCTCGACTATCTCGTGACGAGCCTCGTCTTAGGGCAGGGGTTCTTCTGATGAAACTCTTTCGGAACAACCTGATTCGGTTGGCGCGTTCTCCGTTACCCCCGCAAGTGAAGGATGACCCGATTCACGTCCGGATGCGCGACGTGCACAAGAGCTACGGTGACCATCACGTGATCAAGGGGATTTCGCTCGATATCTATCGCGGGAAGACGAACTTGGTTATCGGCCCTTCGGGATCCGGCAAGACCGTGTTGATGCGCCAGCTGATTCGTTTGGAGAAGCCTGATTCGGGTGAGCTCCTCGTCAACGGCGTCGACTTCGCCACGCTCGAAGGCCTCGATCTCGCGGCGATGCGCCGAACTTTCGGCATGGTCTTTCAGATGTCCGCGTTGTTCGATTCCATGACGGTATTCGACAACGTCGCCTTCCCGTTACGTGAGCACACCGATCTTTCCCGCAAGGAAGTGCGCGATCGCGTGATGGATCGCCTGTCCGGGCTCGGAGTGGCGGCCGCAGCACAGAAACTCCCCGCCCAGCTCTCAGGAGGTATGCAAAAGCGCGTTGCCGTCGCGAGGGCGATGATCCTCGAGAGTGAGATTCTGATCTACGATGAACCCACCACGGGTCTCGACCCGATCACCACCGAGATGGTCGACGATCTGATCACCGAAGCGGAGGAAATGTTCGGCGTAACCTCGATCGTAATCAGTCATGACATGGCCTCGGTGGTCCGCATAGCCGACCATTTGAGCTTTCTGCACGAGGGGCAGATCACAGCGACGGGGACAGTGGAGGAATTGCTGCACAGCGAGCACCCAGCGACGGCGGAGTTCATACGGGCTTCGCGGATCAGCTTGGAGTGATGGCGTCAGTTCGTCGGTACGGCGAGGACGGCGCCGCAGGCGGTTTCGTTCATGAACACGCCGTCTTTGTTCGGCCCCATCGCCACGTTGTTGCCAGAAGCGGCGCCGATCTTGAGGTCGGCGTCACTGTACGCGAGGAATACGCACATCTCGTGCCCCGCGAGGCCGTACGTCAGGCGCTCGTCGGTGTTGTTGATGTAGCCGCACTCGACGCGGAGCCTCCCCGCACTTTCCGAGCTCATCGGCGGGTCGAGGGTGGTTCCAAGCGGTTCTCCGATTGAATTTTCGAGCTCGAAGATCGTCCGCTCTCCTCCAGCTTCGTCGACGAAGCTGAGGCGGAAGTAGTTTCCCCACTCGTGATAGTGCGCGAGGACATAGTAGATATTGTAGTCGGGAGGGCGGCCGAGCACATTCTCGAACTCTCGGCCCAGGTCACATGTCATCGCGTATCGGGACACCGCCTGTGGCTCGATGTCGAGCGCCGTATTCGTGAACGCGATAGGCCGCAGGCGTACCTGGACCTCTTCTTCGGGAATCGTCTCGATGTCGAGGCTAAGCGCCGTGTCGAGCGGGCTCGCCGAGATGTTCACTAGATGCACACCGCCGACGATCTTGTGGCGCGGTGGGATTTCTAGGACAGCTCCCTCTTGGAAAGCTTGCAGCTCTTCGAAGGTCTGCGTGGACTGGGCGAAGAAAGCGCCCCCGGAGAGGGCCGCTGATACGTCGCGGAAGCCGCGCTCATCGCAGTCCCAAGTCCCGTCAGGGCCAGGATACGTGGTATCGGGAACGAAAAACCAATTGGAGTGATGCCAAGCTCCGTCATTCCTTTGCCGTACTTTCGACACGTACATCGGTTCGTCATTGTTCAAGGTCCAGCTTTGGCACTTGTTGCTAATCTCCTCGCCGGCCTTCACCGAGATGGCTTCGAAGGAGATAGTGAGTGTCGGACTGATCTCCCCGGATGCATCTTGCTGAGCACAGGCGACGAGTCCGAGACACAGCAAGAGTATGGTGAGCGGCCGCATCGGCCCCACCATCGCCTGATTCGAAGTTTTTCGCAAACGGGTCCGATTTCGCTTCCAGCCGAGCGATCTTTCAGTAGTTTCGCACGACCACTTCGCTCACTTTGCCGCGTTTCTTCGCGTCGCAGTTGATGGCGCGCGGCGCGGCGAC
>CAZHPJ010000405.1:0-3053 GCA_964534585.1 uncultured Sandaracinaceae bacterium
GTAGCGTGAGGCCCAAGCACTGTCCTCGTCGACGAAGATGAAGTCCTGCGGATTCGATGAAAAACCGGTCTCCCCGACATCACCGTGGGTGCGCACCTGCCCGTTGAGGTTCCCGCTCGGCACGAAAAAACGAGTGACGACGTCGGTCAAGAACCGATCGATGACGGAAAACGTTCCGTCGCCCGCTTGCCGGGTTGGCAACACGACGTCGCCCGACAGCGTCGCAACCAGGCCCGGGTACGTCGTCCCCGAGCTCAACCAGCTCTCGTTGATGATTCCGAAATCTTCGTCGAGCATGGCAATGGACGAGCTGCTGAAGTCGGAGCTGACGACCGCGTACCGCGGGGTGGCATCGAGCAGGTCCAGCGCCGGAGTGCCAACTATGCCGTCGCTACCGCCCTGGCCGGCAGAGCCTGCAGTGCCGCCGCTGCCACCAGTGCCCGTGCTGCCACCAGTGCCTGGCTGCGTGTTGTTCTCGCCGCAGCCGACGACTGCGAGCGCGACACAGATCAGAAGAGTGAATTTGAGCTCCCGTTCCATTTTCTTCCTCCCGCTTCGGCGGAGGAAGGACAGAAACAAGGCGCGTTCAATCGTGGAACTGTGACCATGTAGCTACCCGCCATCCCCGAGACGATTTGGGTGAGCTCACGATGGGTAGGTCTCCGGGCTCATGACCACAGGCTCTGCCGCCTTCCCAGGTTTTCACCCAGTGGCGTCGTGGCAGCGCATTCAGTCACATACCGTGGCGGGTCCGCGTCGGCCTCTCACCGACTTCCCTGTTCAACCGAACGGATTGTTCTCCGTCGATCTATCTCCAACGACTTCGATGAAGCCGCCTTCGACCCTCGCAAGAACGGAGACGTTAGTTTCGTACTGAGCGAAGTCAACCTACCACGCGTGACGATAGCTCAACCTGCCCGTGTACCGGCGTCCTGGGAGTGGGTATCCCAACAGATCCTGGCCGCGCACGTCGAACAGGTCATCGACCCGAAAGCTCAAGCCGAGCCTCCCCTCGAAGAGATCGACACCGGCTCCGGCGGCTAGCACGGTCCGCGCCGTCACCTCGATGAGGTTCGCCGGATCATCATAGGTCTTGCCGACGTACGAAACCTGGAAGAACGCCATGATGTCCGACACCCGTTTCGAGAGGGTGCCCGAGTGGGCTTCAGGTTGGACGAACGCGACCCACTCCGGCTGTACCGGCAGTTGGTTGCCGGTCGCCGTGTCGATCGCCTGCGTCCATGTCGCCTCGGTCTGGAGAATGAAGTGCTGCGTAAGTCCTCCGCGAAGCTCGATTTCCACGCCTCGAATACGCGCGCCGCCGATGTTCTCGGCTTTGAACGTGGACTGGGAGGTGCGGCGGAAGCGGATCGCGTTGTCGAGGTGGGTGAGAAACGCGCCTACCGACGCATAGCCGCTGACGATACCCGTGTGGCCTCGCGCCGTCACGGCGCCGTCATAGGCAAGCGATCGTTCTTGTGTGAGCTCGGGATTGCCTTCCACGTTCGTTCGGTTTCCGAAAAGCTGCAACAAGGACGGCAGCTTGTATCCACTGCTGATCGAGCCCCGGAACGCGAGCCATTCCAAGGGTGAAATCGCACCGCCAACTCGATACGTCGGCAGGAAAGCCGACGAGTTGCCAGGCGTGGGACCGACGAGAGGCGCCTCCTGAATCGATGCGTGCGTCCAGCTCAGCCGAATGCTCGGGCGAAGCTCGAGACCCACCGGACCGAGGTCGCCGAAGAAGCGAGCCTCCACGGTCCCCGCAGCAGTGAGTCGATCAGACGCGGGATCGGGCGCGGCCGAGAGCTCGTTCTTCGGGTCGAAAGCCTGGTAGCGGGCAGAACCGATAGTGGTGATCTCGAGCCAAGGCACCGCGTTCACCGAGGCTGCCACCCGACCGAAGACCACATGCGTCTGATCGTTCGTGAGTCGCGGTCCACCTCTACCCAGCTCCCCAAATTGGTCGTCGATCCGATTCCGTCCGTAGTCGTAGTTTGCGACGATCTGAAGACGGTACGGATGCGCGCCGTCCTTTTCTTGGAGCCAGGAGCCGGACCCGATCAAGCGCGTATTTTTCACGCGTGCCTGCAACGCTCGGCTCGACCCAGGCCCGGGCTCCCCGCGGTCCCGCCCGAGACCGAGGAATACAAAATCGAAATGGCTCGATTCGCTCGTCTCGGCGCGCATGTTGGCGAAACCAAAACCTTCTAGAAAATCAGCGTTCTGTCGGTCGCGTTCGACGTCGTCGGTGGGATCGAAGAGCGTGCCGTTGTCATCGACATAGGGATAGTCGTTGCGCGATCCCGCCCCCCCAGCTGTGCCAAAAAATTGCACCTTCTCGCCGGACGCTGCTCCGAATAAATTCGCGCGCCAAGACCCGAAGCTGCCCCCGGTGATGCGCGCGCCAACTTCGCTCTCTTTGTACGTACGGGGCGACAGGCGAAGAACGCCACCCACTGCGCCATCGTTCAACCACACCGGTGAGCCTCCCCGAAACACCTGGAAGCCGTCCAACGCTTCCAAAGGGACCAAGCTCAGGTCGAACGAGCCGGTGTCGGGGCTGCTAATGGGCACGTCACCGAGCATCACGGTGACCTGATCACAAGCGATGCCACGAAGCCGAACGCAAAATGGGGTGCCTAGCCCCCCCTCCGCGACGACGCGCGTACCCGCAGCCTCTTTCAACAATTGGTCGGTCGTCTGTGCGACGAGTCGGTCGCGAATCACGACCTCACTGCCGGCAGCGGTCGCGTCGAGCGAGTTCGTCGCGGGAATCGGTCTCGCAATCTGCGCCGTCGCACCGAACTGCGCAGAGGCGGGGGTCGCAATCGCGGCAAGAAGGGCGACAGCAACGAAGCCATGCCGACAGCATCGTGTCGATCCATCCGTGCACGGCTGCCTGCTCTCGTCCAAATCCCGTTCCTCGTTCGGGAACGGTCGATCGAACGGAACAGGAATCCCGACGCGCGACTCTCACCATCCCCGAGGCGATAGACACAAAACACACGTTCGCAGGTTTCCGGGCTCGTAACCCCAGGCTCTGTCACCTT
>CAZHPJ010000406.1:0-3021 GCA_964534585.1 uncultured Sandaracinaceae bacterium
AATTGCCGCGCTCGAAGCGGGCGAAGACGGGCTCGATGTCGTGAGAGCGCTGTTGGCGGCTGCGGAGCCGGCCACGGCAAGCGGTGCACAGATGCTGATCGAGATCGGTGTAGGGCAGGCCGCATCAGTCGTCGATTTCGCCACCGCGCGTACTGCGTGGGAGCCAGTTGCGGTCTATCCTGATCTCGACCGTATCGAGCGCGTCGTTCACCTACGGCGTATTTGACGCAGCCACAGCTCAGCAAACACCAAGCCAATGGCGAGAAGAAGCAGCCATGGCGCGAGCGGTTGCTCGACTCCCTGCGAGGCGTCGGACACCACCGCTTCGGGGCTGTCCTGTCCCTGGGGCGGACCCTTCGAAAGTAGGTCGCTCTCGCCGGGGGGCGCGTCGACGACGAACGCAAACCGGGCGCCGTTGACGCCATTGACCAGCACTCGATAGGCGCCGATTTCGCCGGTATCACGAAAGGCCACTCGGTCGGCTTCGGAAAGATCCACCGTCCGACCGGTCGGAGTCACCACCTGAATGCGTTGGCTCGCGGTAGACCCAGGCAGGAAGACAGGTGCGTACGGCTCCACCGAGTGCTCGGCGCGTCCCGCCAGCCGGGTCAACGTGTCGAGCACGAAGGGCACGAATACGGGTTGATACGGCAAGTCCGTCCACGCGTCGTCGATTGTCGTTGCGAACATGGCTACGCGGCCACTTCGATAGCGATGCTCCACCATGGCCGGGGCGCCATCGCTGAAGCGGGCCGTGACAACGGCATCGAGAGACGCCTCAGCGATCGGGGTGCGACCGCGCACCTTGGCTTGATTGAGCTCGGGAAGTCCTTCGGACTGAAGCGACACCGGCCGCTCCTCCATGCGCGTTGCGGTGTATCGCCCGGGAAGGAGGTCGCGAAGCACGCTCCCGTACGCGCGCGGATTGATCCGATCGCCCGCCGTGATCCAAAGACTTCCTCCACCACTTACGAAGCGCTGGATCAAAGGGAGCCACTTCTCATCGAGGGTGGCGTTTGCCAACACGAGCACGTCCGATCGGATGATCGCGCTTTCCGAAAGGTCCTGCGCATCGAGGGTTTCGACAGCGAAGGAACGGCCGATGCGGGGAGCAACGCCGAGCGCATGAGTGAGGAATGCGGTCTCACGCTTGCGCGGGTCCGGGTGAGGGTCTCCGTCTACGAGCAGGACGTGCACCGTATCGGATCCCAGCAGGACGCCCCGCACGTTGTCAGCGGGGAGCACATCGTCCGGATCGAGCCGCAACTCGACGACCGCGTCGGTAGAGCCTGGAGGGATGGAAAGTACGGCCTCGCCGCCGTCTTTGGTCTGCCGCACCGATGATTCGTACGTTTCCTGTCCCCTCTGGCGCAAACGAACCCTCTGCGGAGCCTGCGTCGACGCACCGGCGATCTGTACGTCGAGCCGCAACCCGTCCGCAGACCCCCGCTCTCCAACCACATCGACCGCAGCGATCCGGCGATTGTCCGGGTTTGGTGTGGAGACCTCATCGAAAGAGACTCGAATACCGCGGGTCGGCCAGTCGCACTTCTCGGCGTGTGTGCCCGACGTGAAGTCGGACAAGACCAGCAATCGCCGGTCGGCGAGCTCGCTTTCGAACAGCAACTCGACCGCGGTTCGGACGGCGTCACACAACGCGTCGCCCCGGGTCGATCGCGGGTCGATTTCACCGAGCACGCTCTCGATCAGCTCGGGCTCGGAGCGCCTACGGACCCAAACGCGTGGGGGCCTGCCGGACAGGACCACTGATACCTCCGAGCCTTCGGGCAGATTCCGCACTTGCTCGGTCGACAACGCGGCAGCCCGCTCGATGAGGGTCTTGCCCTCGTGCATCGCCGCCATCGACATGGAGTCGTCGAAGACAATCGCGAGCGCGTGTTGCCGGTCCAACAAACTCGACCGTGCAATGCGGTACGGCGCCGCCGCGACGAACACGAGCGAAACAATCAACAGCGCGCGCGTGATCAACAACAGCATGTCCACCAAGCGCAGCCGGGCGGCTCGCGTCGCATGGATTCGATGCAGGAACGCAATGGTGGGCAACGTCTGCTTGGGCAGCTTCTGGCGCCTCAGCAAGTGGGCGATGAGCGGAATAGCGACCGCGACGAGACCCGCGAGCGCCCACGGAAGACCAAACCCCATGACTCACCCGTCCCGCAAGAGCTGGAGAAGGGTGTGCTCGGGTGGCGTGTCGGTTCTGGCGAGGAGATAGCGCCCTCCCGCGGCTACCACACGGCGTTGGCACGAAGCGACGAAGACGTCGATCGCCTCGCGGTAGCGGCGCCGGAGGCCTCTGGGATCGACCTCCACGGGCGCCTCTCCCTCGAGCCCCTCGAAGTGCATCGGTTGTTCGTAGGGTAGCTCCAGCTCTGCCGGGTCCATGACGTGCAGGACGATGGTCTGGTGGCCGCGCGCTTGAATGCGAGCCACCGGGTCGAGCGCGTCGTTGTCGAGGTCCAGCAAATCGCTCGCGATCACCACCAGCCCCATGCGGCCGGCGTGCTCGATCAACTCATCCAACGAGGCGTGAAGCGCCGTGGCGCCCGTCGGCTGCGCCGGCTCAGCGAGCGTGCGCATGAGGTATTCGAGATGCGCGTGCCCCGAACGGGCGGGCAGCCGATCACGAATCGACTCGTCGAAGGTGATCAGGGACACGGCGTCGCCTTGACGGGTCAGAACGTAGGCGATGGCGGCAAGAAGCGTCGCCGCGTGATCGAGCTTGCTGACGTCGCCGCTACCCCAGTGCATCGATTGGGAGATGTCGAGCGCGAGCGTCCCGCGCAATTGCGTCTCATGCTCGAAGTGTTTGATGGTGTAGCGGTCCGAGCGGGCGTAAGCGCGCCAATCGATCAGCCGTGGATCGTCTCCAGGACGGTACGCTCTGTGCTCCTTGAAGATCGCGCTCGGGCCGCGGTGAGGGCTGCGGTGCATGCCCGCTAGCAGCCCGTCCACCGTGCGCTTCGCCCGAAGCGTGAGCCCGGCCAAACGTACCGCGAGCTC
>CAZHPJ010000407.1:0-3020 GCA_964534585.1 uncultured Sandaracinaceae bacterium
ATTCCCGGAATCGTCCCCGACCTGCGCAACCTTCCAACAGGGTGCCGTTTTCAAGATCGCTGCGACCTGGCCACCGATGCGTGCCGTTCCAGTGAGCCGACACTGCAGCAACTCGACCGAAGTGAGGTCGCGTGCTTTCACGCCAAGGGCTCGGCATGAGCGAGCAACCGATCGTGCGCGCTGAGTTGCTCCGCAAATCGTTTAGCGGCCCTTCGCGTGGAATTGGGCGCGGGCGTGCGGAGCTGAAAGCCGTCGACGGTGTCACCCTGGACGTGATGCCGGGCGAAACCCTCGGCCTGGTCGGCGAGTCGGGTTGCGGCAAGAGCACCTTGGGTCGGTTACTGTTGCGGCTCCAAGAGCCCACGAGTGGGCGCGTCTACTTTGAGGGACAAGACATCACCGACTTGTCGCAGTCGGCGCTGCGGCCGTTCCGCGGCAAGATGCAAATCATCTTTCAGGACCCGTACAGCTCGTTGAACCCACGCATGACCGTACAGGCCGCCCTATCGGAAGCGTTGCGCGTGCATGGGATGGTGAGCTCGGCATCGGAGGAGCAGCAGCGCATCGCCGCGTTGCTCGAACGGGTAGGATTGCGGCCAGAGCACAAGCGCCGTTACCCGCACGAGTTCTCCGGTGGACAGCGCCAGCGAATCGGCATCGCGCGCGCGCTGGCCGTCTCTCCGAGCTTCATCGTGGCCGACGAGCCGGTCAGCGCTCTCGATGTCTCCATTCAAGCCCAAATCGTGAACCTCCTCAGCGATCTCCAAGAAGAATTGGGGCTGAGCTTCCTGTTCATTGCTCACGACCTCCACGTCGTGGAGCACGTTAGCCGTCGCGTCGCGGTCATGTACCTCGGGCGCATCGTGGAGCTCGCGACCTCGGAGCAGATCTACAAGCAAGCCCGCCATCCGTATACCGAAGCCCTTCTGAGCGCGGCGCCGGAGCCTGACCCGACCGCCCGAAAACGGCGTTTATTGCTGGAGGGCGACGTGCCGAGCCCCCTCGATCCGCCTAGTGGCTGTGCCTTTCACCCTCGCTGCCCCATCGCCGAAAAAGGCTTGTGTGATCGCGAGGTTCCGGCGCTTCGAACCCTCGCGCCCGGGCACGAGGTCGCCTGCCACCTCGCCCGATAGCGGTTGCCGCTCTTACGCCAAGTGGGGTAACTACTCCCGATGGCGGAGTCGACCGATGAGCTCGGGATCGATCGGTACTATCGGAGCTTCTCCGCTGGGACGACCCTCTACTATGCGGGAGCCCCTGCGACCGAGCTATACCTGATCCGCACGGGCCGGGTGCAGCTGGTCAAACGGGCGCGCGGGGTCGAGCGAAGTATCGGCCTCTACGGGGCGGAGGACCTCGTCGGTGAAGAGGCGCTCTTGCCGGGGGCACACCGCTCCGCGACTGCCCAAGCGGTCGGACTGGTGACCGCATTGGTTATCGAAAGCGACACATTTCGGGCTCTCGTGCGTCGCCGCCCCGATCTGGGCGAGGGCGTCATGCAGCAGCTCGCCCGGCGCCTGCAGCGGGCGGGCGAACAGATCGAAAATTTCCTGCTGCCGGACCCAACAATCCGCGTGCTGAACACCCTCCTTCACGCGGTCGATGAGGCTGAGGAGGGACCGCTCGCGCTCTCACCCCTCGAACTATCCATGCGAACGGCCTTGGACCTCGACCAGGTCAAGGCGGTCGTCGGGCAGTTGCAGGAACGTGGATACCTCTCCGTAGGTGATCAAACGATCACCATCGGGGACCTAGCCGCACTGCGCCAACTGCACGATCTGCTCGGGCTCAAGGAAGACGTGCGGCACGGGCTGAGCTGTCGGTAACCCGACACCCCTTCTTGACCGGGGTCGCCGCACTCAGTAGACCCCCTACGTGCTTCGAATGTGGGGATTGGTTTGGCTGGCCTGCCTAGTCATTGGCTGTGCGACGACCTCGGGGGCCAAGACGCCGGACGGAGAGCGCTCGTACCGGGAGTTTCAGCTCGCGGCCAGCCTTCGGGATGAGGGGCAGACGGCCAGCGCCATTGAACATTTGCGCACAGCTCTCGACCTCGACCCGAACAACGCCGAAGCCTATCTGCTTCTGGGGTTCATCCAGATGGAACGCCGGGACTACCAGCAGGCGGAGGAAGAATTGAGCACCGCCATCAAGCTTCTCGGCAAGCAAACGCGCGGCGGATCGACGCTTGCCGAGGCTCGCAACATCTACGGGCTGTGCCTGATGGAGTTGGAGCGCTACGACGACGCCATCGTCGCGTTCCGAGAGTCCGCAACCGATGAACTGAACACAGCTCCACACCTTGCGTGGGGCAATCTCGGTCTGGCACAATTGCAACTAGGGGAATATCAAGAGGCGGTGAAGTCCACGATGGAGGCGGTCCGGATACAGCCACGATTTTGCGTTGGCTACCACACGATGGGTCAGGCCTTTTGGCATCTACAGCAACTGCCGGATGCGGAGCGCGCGCTCGACCGCGCCATCAATGCCGATGAGTCCTGTTCGAACGATCGCCGACTTCAAGGTGCGTGGCGGCTACGCGGAGAGGTGCGCGCCCGTTTGGGCCATCGTCGAGATGCAATCGCCGACCTGGAGCAGTGCGTCGAGCTCGACCCCTACTCGAACGACGGGCGCATGTGCCAAACCCTACTCAGGGACACCCAATGATGTGTGACTCGATCGGCAACTACTTGAAGACAGAGCGCGAAACGCGTCGGCTTTCGATTGAGGAAGTTTCGAGCACGACGCGCATCCCACGCAGGACGCTCGAATCGCTCGAAGACGATCGCTTCGAAGATCTGCCGAGCGGCGTGTTCGTTCGCGGCTTCATCAAGGCTTACGCGTCGGCGGTCGATATCAATGCCGAGGAGGTTCTGGCGCGTTTCGACGAGCAGCGCCCGCGAACCTTGTTTCCGGCACCGCTGGCGACGGTCCACAGCCGCCGCGGATACGGGGCTCTTTTACTGGCCATCACGACCGTGGCGCTTTTCGCGATCATCGTGGCCACCTTTGCCCTCGTG
>CAZHPJ010000408.1:0-3001 GCA_964534585.1 uncultured Sandaracinaceae bacterium
TGCCATAGATCGGACGCTGGCCCCAATAGCAGATGGCGAAGGACGCCCATATGGGAGCGCCCCATCAAGACCGGAGAGTGACGCTGCAGATGACCTGCGATGTCACGCACCAAGTTCTTGCTGCTGTCGTTCCAGGGAGGCGCGACCGGCTTGGACACGAAGAGGACTTCAGCCATTCGCCAAGGAGTTACGCCGCGCCAGGGTGAGCCGCAAGTCATTGACCTACGAACCGGGAAGCGATAGCCAGTTGCTACCGTGCTTGCAGGTAGACGAGTCGCCGTCGTGATGCCGGCGTACAATGAAGCGAAGCTGATTCGAGGGGCCCTCGAAGGCATTCCGAGCTTCGTGGATCACATCATCGTGGTCGATGACGCGAGCATCGATGCCACCAGAGAAATTGCGCAGGCTATCGAGCGGCGCGTCGAGCTGATCTCGCACGGAACCAATCAGGGTGTCGGCGCCGCAATCGCGACGGGTTGCAGGCACGCGCTTTTGCTCGATGCAGACCTGACCGCGGTAATGGCAGCGGATGGACAAATGGATCCCATGGACCTGCCCGCGTTGCTAGCGCCCCTGGTCGCTGGAGAAGCCGACTACGCAAAGGGTAATCGTCTCGGCTGGCCGGTGGCGAGTAAGGCAATGCCCTGGCACCGATGGCTCGGTAACCAGCTGTTCTCGTCGCTGACGAGACGAGCGATTGGCGTCGACGTGCAGGATTCGCAGTGCGGTTATGCGGCGCTAAGCCGTCGCGCCAAAGAGGCGCTCGATTGGGATCGCTTGTGGAAGGGTTACGGCTATCCCAACGACTTGCTGAGCCGCTTGACCCTTCGCGGCTTCCGCGTGCGCGACGTTCCCGTGCGACCGGTCTATGGGTCGGAGCAGAGCGGGATACGCCTGCAGCACGTACTGTTCATCATTCCTTTCGTGATCGTGCGCGCATGGCTCCGCAGAGTCACTTCGCGACGACCGCTCGCCCGTTCCGCGTCTCTAGGCTAGAAAAACTCATGGCTCAGATCGACATCTTCAATGGTGATGCCGACGGCATTTGCGCGCTTGCACAACTTCGCAACGCCGAGCCGTTGAAGAGCACGCTCATTACGGGCGTCAAACGCGACATCGCGTTGGTCGCGAAGGCCGAGGTCGTCGCGGGAGATCGAATCACGGCGCTCGACATCAGCTTCGACAAGAATCGCGACGGAGTGCTGAAGGCACTCGAGGCGGGCGCGGAGATCTTCTACGTCGACCACCACTTCGCGGGCGAGATTCCCGAGAGCGGCAAGCTCACCACGATCATCGACACCGATGCGAACGTATGCACGAGCCTCCTCGTCAATGGGCATCTGAAGGGGAAGCACGTCGAGTGGGCGGTGACCGGCGCCTTCGGGGACAACCTCGAGGCAAGCGCTCGCACGATCGCGACGCCCCTCGGCCTGTCGGAAAAACAGCTGACGCTGCTCGAGCACCTCGGTATCTACATGAACTACAATGGGTATGGCGCTTCCTTGGAAGACCTACACTTCGCCCCCGCCGAGCTGTTCGAGCTCGTGCGTCCGTATGCGACCCCTTTTGCCTTCATCGAGGAGGCGCGCGCGGTCTTCGAGAAGCTCGAGTCCGGCTACCGGCAGGACATGGCCTCGGCCGCGGCGGTGAGCCCCACGCGCGAATCCCACGAGACCGCGGTCTTCATCCTGCCCAACGAGACTTGGGCGCGGCGCGTTTCGGGCGTTTACAGCAACGATCTTGCCAACGCCTCCCCAGCCCGAGCCCACGCCGTGCTCACCGAACGCCCCGACGGCACCACGTATCTGGTTAGCGTGCGTGCACCGCTCGAACACAAGCAGGGCGCCGACGAGCTCTGCCGGCAGTTTCCAACCGGTGGCGGTCGTGCGGCGGCTGCGGGCATCAATGCACTCCCTGGCGACCAGCTCGAAGCCTTCATCGACGCCTTCGCGGCTGCGTACAGCTAGTTTTCGCAACTGCCTCAGCTGCGGCCGATGCCTGACCACATGCCGTCGTGCAGGCGGTTGCCTATCATTTCGGGATCGGGCGCGAGGTCACAGAACCTGAGCCCGTCGTCGATCAGTAAGAAAGCGGCGCCATGCACGGCGGACCAGGCGAGGAGCCCCGCTTCGCGTGGGTTTCGGGACAACAAATCATCCTTTTCGCAGGTTGCGAGGATGGCTTCGAGCACCGCAAAGGCTGCATCGCCGCTCTTGTCGAGCTCCGGAACGTTGCACGCTGGCATCCAGCCAAACACCAAACGGAAGAGCTCCGGATGCTTCCACGCGAAATTGAGGTACCCGATGCTGGCCCGCCGTAGCCGATCTTTTCCGTCGAGCGCTCCTTCCTGCGCGTCGAGCATCATCTGGCGGAGTCGCTGAAAGCCGCGGATCGCTAGGGCGGCCAAGAGCGCATCCTTGTGATCGAAGTGCCGGTACGGAGCCCCTGGGGTGACCCCCAGCTGACGCCCGAGCTTCCTCAAAGAGAGCCCGGTAGGGCCTTTCTGCTCCAAGAGCGTCTCTGCAGTCTCGAGCAATGCCTCGCGTAATTCGCCGTGATGATAAGCTTTTTTAGCGATCGCCATAGTTGCTTGTAACTTAATCCTGAGGTGGGAGTAAACGCCGTATACATCAATGTATACAATGAATACATCAGGAGGTTACTATGAGCAAGCAACTATTGACACTCGGAATCGTTCTTTCCTTTGGCACCGTGGGCTGCGCCGGATTTGGACTCCAGCAGGGGTCGAACCTCACCGCGCAGGTTCCGCGCGAGCAGGGGCTCGACAACCTGTGGAGCTCTACCGAAGAGGCAGCGAACCAGGCACTCGAAGTGCCGCTCTACGCGGAGCAGGGCCTTGGTAGTCTGTGGAAACGCGTCGAGGCGGCGCCGACTTCGGCTGCGGGCGCGGGCTTCTACCAGACACGAAGTCTCGGCAATCTTTGGACTTCAGCCGCCCTTCAATCCCGGGTCGCCGCGCAGTGACTCATGGGCGTTCCGG
>CAZHPJ010000409.1:0-2994 GCA_964534585.1 uncultured Sandaracinaceae bacterium
GTTTGCAACCCTCGTAGAAGCTCTCGTCGAAGAGTACAGCGCCTGGGCCTACGGGATCGGTTCCGTCGAGCAATATGACGTCGTACATGGTGTCCGTGCTGTTCTTCACGTACTCGATGCCGTCGATGAAGCGGACGTCGAGGCGCGGGTCGTTCCATGCGGTTCCGATGCCCGGCAAATGTTCTTTCGACGCGTCGACGACCATCCGGTCGATTTCGATCATCACGCATGCCTTCACGTCGGGATGCCGAAGCACCTCGCGGACGGTGCCGCCGTCGCCGCCGCCAATCACGAGGACGCGTTCGATGCGTGGAGCCGTGGTCAACGCCGGATGTACTAGCATCTCGTGGTACAGGAATTCGTCGTACTCGCTGGTCATGAACACGCTGTCGATGACCAGAACCCGCCCGAAACCAACCGTGTCGATCACCTCGATCTGCTGGTATGGGCTCTGCGCGGAAAACAGCGTCTCTTTGACCAGAAGGCCGAGCCGCGTGTGGTTGTCGAAGGTTTCGTCGTACCAATGGCTCATGGCTAGCTCACTAGAGGCCTAGCTGCAGTTGCGGCTCGCGCACGGGACCGAGCTCGAGGGGCTCTCGTTGCTGCGCCAAGAGCAGCTCGGTGCCCTGGTGGCCGAGAGCGCCTTCCGTCGAGCTCCGTGCCAGCCGAGGCGAGTTGTTGGTTTCAGAGAGGTGCATCAGTACGACGCGCTTGGGTGCGTACCGAAGCCCCGCCAGTAAATCTGCGGCCTGGCCGTTCGACAGGTGACCGAGCGATCCGCTCACGCGCCGTTTCAGCATTTCGGGGTAGGGGCCCATCGCGAGCATGTCCGGGTCATGGTTGCTTTCCAGCAAGAGAGTCTCGCATTCACCCAGGAAGTGTTCCAGCCCTTTGGGAACGTGTCCGAGATCGGTTACCAGGCCGATCGTGGTCACCTTCGTCTCGAAGACTAGCGCGACCTGGGGAGCGTCGTGCGGAAGAGCTCGTGAGTGGATCGTGACGTCACCGATGACGAGGCGATGGCCCACACTGAACGTCTCTGCTTCCACCTTGGGCCGCAGGCGGAGCGATCGCATCGTCGCTTCGCTAGCTCGAACTGGACACCCCAGACGCGCCGCATAGGTCGACGCGTGCGCCGCATGGTCGCCGTGGCTGTGGGTCACGAGCACCGCGGCGACGTTCTCCGGAGCGTCCCGGCCTATCATGGCGAAGCGCTGAACGAGCTTGCGGTATGAAAGGCCTGCATCGACCAATATACTGGTCGTCCTGGACTCCAATAGAAGCGCGTTGCCCTCGCTGCCGCTTCCCAGAATCGTCACCCGCACGAGAAACCTAGAGCACAGCCATGATCGCTTCGCAAGGCTCTTAGCTTGCAACTGCGGGTTTTAGGCGCGAGAGTTCGACGGTGGGCGATACGGATCTGGAATACGACAGTGTTCTCCTGGTGTCCTTTGGAGGGCCAGAACAACGCGCGGACGTCATGCCGTTCCTCGAGAACGTCGTCCGAGGCAAGGACGTGCCTCCGGACCGCCTCAAAGAGATCGCCGCACGCTACAATCACTTTGACGGCAAGAGCCCACTCAACGAGCAGAACCGCGCGTTGATCGCGGCACTCGAGGAAGAGCTCCGCAAAAATGACATCGACCTCCCTGTCTACTGGGGCAACCGCAATTGGAGCCCGTTCATCTTGGAGGCGCTTCGCCAGATGCGCGACGACGGCAAGAAACGCGCTCTCGCGCTCTTCACCTCGGCGTACAGTAGTTACAGCGGATGCCGGCAGTATCTAGAGAATATCGAGGACGCACGCGAAGAGCTGGGCGAGGGCGCGCCCGTGGTCGACAAGCTGCGCGCGTTCTACAATCATCCGGGCTTCATCGAAGCCAACGTCGACCGCCTGCTCGCCGCCCTCGCGACATTGCCCAAAGAGCGCCGCGAATCGGCCCGCGTTGCCTTCAGCGGGCATAGTGTTCCCGTCGCGATGGCCGAGACTTCCGACTACACCGAGCAGCTCGAAGAGACCGCGCGGCTGGTTGCGGAGGGAGCCCGCCACGAGCGCTGGCAAGTCACGTATCAAAGCCGCAGTGGGGCGCCGCACGTCCCGTGGCTAGGGCCGGACATTCTCGAGCATCTCGACGCGCTTTCGCAGATCAAGGTGAAGGATGTGGTGGTCGCGCCGATCGGGTTCTTGTCGGACCACATGGAAGTCGTCTGGGATCTGGACCACGACGCGAGGGAGTACGCGAACGAGCTCGGCATCACGCTCACTCGGGCCCCCACTGTGGGGACTCATCCCGCGTTCGTTGCGATGATTCGCGAGCTCATCGAGGAGCGGCTCGGCAAGGTCACCGCCCGCCAGGCGTTGGGCAAGTACGGCCCGTCCCGCGACGTGTGCCCGCCGGATTGCTGCCGCTATCAGCCGCGGGTGTCGCGACCGCCTGAGCCGGATTGATCGGCGATTGACTATTCCGGGTCTTTGAACGAAGGCTCGCGCTTCATCATGTTGGCTTGCACCGCCTCCGTTTGATTGGGGCTGCCAAGTAGGGCGACCTGAAGCGCGGTCTCGAGCTCGAGCGCATCCGCGCGAGACATACCAGGCGCATCTCTGAGTAGCGCCTTGCCCGCGCGGATGGCGTGCGGGGACTTGCTGGCAATTAGCTTGGCGGTTTCGAGCGCATCTGCGAGCGGGTCATCAGAGACCTTTGTCGCGAGTCCGAGCTCGACAGCTTCGGTGCCGGAGAGGGTGCGCCCGGTGAACGTCAGCTCCTTGGCGACGTCGATGGGCACGAGCTGCAACAAGGTTTGCGTGATGCTCATGTCGGGGATCAAGCCCCATTTGATTTCCATGACCGACAACTGAGCATCGGCGGTGACATAGCGAAGGTCCGCGCCAAGGGCGATCTGAAGCCCGCCCCCGAGGGCAAAGCCGTGCACCGCTGCGATCACCGGAACTTTCACTTCCTGCCAGATCCACGCCGCTCGCTGCGCCATGTTGGC
>CAZHPJ010000410.1:0-2990 GCA_964534585.1 uncultured Sandaracinaceae bacterium
GGACCGAGGTCGCGCAAGAACAAACGCACCGCCGAGTAGTCGACCGTCATCGGGAAGGCCATCGCGTCACCCGCGAACGCAACGAGGCCGACTCGGTCTCCGTCGAGGTCGCTCAAGAGCCGCTCGAGCTCGCCCTTGGCGCGCTTGATTCGACTCGGGTGCACGTCGCGAGCGAGCATGCTCTTCGAGAAATCGAGTGCGATCACGATGTCGATGCCGCGTTTGCGGAGAACGCGGGTGCGACTTCCGTACTGTGGTCCGGCAAATGCGAGGACCACGAGCGCCACCCCGACGATTAGCAGCGTGGCCCGCGTGACGCGCCACAAATGCGCTCGGCCCAGGATCAAAGGCTCGACCGTGGCACTCTTGCCGAACATCTCCGTCGCGCGTCGTCGCCTGGCTGCGCTCCACCAGAGCGCAGCGACAGCAGCAGGGAGCAACGCCAAGAGCCAAAGAATCTGCGGGTTCGCCCAAGTCACGGCCACCTCCTCAACCACAACAGGACCAAGAGCTCGATCAATAGAAAGATCAGCGCAGGACCGACGAACGCCGGGAAGAGCTCGGTGTACATCCGCCCCGCGTCTTCGATGTCGGTCTTTTCGAGCTGGTCGAGGATCTGGTGAAAGCTTTGCTCGAGGGCTTCCCGGTCGCTGACCAAGAAGAACTCGCCGCCTGTCTTGTCTGCCATCTCTTCGAGCAGCACAGGGTTGATCGGGTAGTTGGCGGTTCCGAAAATCGCGCGGCCGAACAGGCCGGTGCCTTGTTGGACCGGCGCCTGGTCGGAGACACCCATCAAGATCGGGTAGATCTTGACGCCCATGGCGCTCGCGAGGTCTGCGGCCTGCGAGGGCGACACGTTGCCGGCATTCGATTCTCCGTCGGTCAGGAGAATCATCACCTTGCTCTTGGCGCGTGAACGCTTCA
This sequence comes from uncultured Sandaracinaceae bacterium, assembly GCA_964534585.1. Lineage (GTDB taxonomy): Bacteria > Myxococcota_A > Polyangia > Polyangiales > Houyiibacteriaceae > SG8-38. The sequence goes on from CAZHPJ010000410.1 coordinate 925, forward strand.
GCCGGTTGAGGCTGACGCCCACCGCGTTGCCGATCGCGGTGCCTCGCCCGTCGATTTGGTTGAGCTGCAGCCCGCGAAGTGCGGTTCGCAGTGCTTCACGGTCGGTCGTGAGCGGGAGCAAGGTGTATGCGTCGCGTCCAAACACCACTGCGCCGATCCGGTCGTTCGGCCGCCGATTGATGAAATCGCGCACGACCGACTTGGTTGCCTTGAAGCGTGTCGGACGGATGTCCGCCGCCACCATCGAGCCTGACATGTCGAGTGTGAGGATGATGTCGATACCGCTCACTTCCGTGGTGTCTCGGGCGTGAATGCTTTGAGGACCCGCCAGTCCCACGACCAGGAGCGCGAGCGCGACGGTGCGCAGTGCACTCGGTAGGTCCGCGAGACGACTTCGCCAGCTCGTTCTTGAAATGCGCAACGCGGCCGTCCGGCTGAACTGGAGCCGCGGCCTAGACAGCCGCTGCGCCCAAACGCGGCCAAGCCACACCATCGGTACCGCGAGCAGCAGCAGTGCAGCCCACGGACGCTCGAAGCGCAGCTGCTCGTCGGTAATCAGAAGCTGATACCTGGACTCGAGGAAACGCAGGCTCATGACGAGCCCAATGAAAGCGGCCGCCAACAACCAACCCACCGCCCATGCGCGACGCTGCGCCGGAGTCACGACTTCCCTCCGTTCTGCATGGCAGCCGGGGGGCGAGTCCGATCGACCGAGGCCAACGCGTCCTCGATCAGGGCGCGAGACGCCTCATCGGCCAACGACGCCTTGGCGAACTTCACCAAGTCGCATTGGCCGAGAAACTCGATTGCATCCTGCGGCTCGATGGTGAGCGATTTCGTCCGGCCCAGGGCTTCTGCGATTTCATCGGTGGTGCTTTCGAGACCGTGGAAGCCGAAACGGTGGCCAAGGTAGGCGCGGATCGAATCGCTCACCGCATCGACCCATGGCTCCGTGCGGCCTTCGGAGATCGCAGCGGCGCGGCCACGCTCGAGCTCATGAAGCTCGGCGAGGGCGGTTGCCCAGGGGGGCGGGGGCGGCGGCGGTGTGGGCTCCGGCCGATCGCGCTTCTGCCACCAACGCATGAACAGCCATGCCAATAGCGCACCGAGCGCGATGGCGAGCAACGCGCCGAGGACGATGAGCAACCTGTAGTCGTCCTGTTCGACGACTACAGGATCGCTGGGCGGCTTGAGCTGTGGGTCGGGTTCGTTAGCGAGGAGGGAGTGAACCTCGATGCTCCTCGTGTTCGATTCGAGCTCGATGAGCTCGCCTGCCGCACTCGTGATGCGCACACGAACCGGCCCGAGCTCGTGCACGCCGACGTCGAAGCACAAGAGCTGAAGCTCGAACGTAAACGTCTTGGACTTGCCGTCGGGCGAGGGCTCGACGGTGAGCTTCTTGCCGAGGATCTCGAACGGTTCGAAAGGCTGCTCCGGCATCGCGGCTTCGTCGGACACCGCTGCGGTCAAGGTCACGATGACATCAATCGGGTCACCCAGCGTAGTCTCGAGCGGCGCGTCGAGCGCGATGGTACGCTCTTGCGCCAACGCGAACGCAGGCGCAAGCAACGACAACACGACGAGGGCAGTCGAGCGTTTCACCGATAGCCCGTGAGTCGCCGCTGCCGGAGCCGGAAGAGCTCCGCCAGCGGCCTTACAAAGTCACGGTCGGTGCTCACCGTGACGTGATCGAGTTGCAGTCGCCGGAACAGATGCTCGCGCGCCGCTCGTTGGCGCTGCGCCTCACGTGTGTACTCTGCGCGAAGGTGCAAGTCAGACGTGTCGACTTCAACGAGCTCCCCGGTTTCCAAATCCTCGACGAGGGCAAGCCCGACGTCCGGCAGCTCGTCCTCTCGTGGGTCGACGATTTGGATCGGGATCAGATCGTGTCTTGCTGACACGACCTTGAGCGGCCTTTCGTACTGGTCCGCGATGAAATCACTTATCAGAAAAGCGACGGTTCGACGCTTGCCGATGCTGCCGAGCAGGTCCAAGGCTACGCCGAGGTCGGTGCCTTCCCCTTCGGGCTCGGCGTTGAGGATCTCCGTGACGACCCGCATGACGTG
>CAZHPJ010000411.1:0-1080 GCA_964534585.1 uncultured Sandaracinaceae bacterium
TGCATTGACAATTATTTCTAAAGAACTGACAAAGACTTGACGATAAGTTAACCAGTATACGCGGGCCCACTGCCCTTCAGGAGAGAACAGGATGAAGAAACAAGCAGGTTTTACTTTAATTGAGCTGGTTGCAGTACTGGTAATTCTTGCACTGTTGGGTGCAATGGCCGTGCCGCGTTTTGTTGACGTTTCTACCCAGGCGCTGACCGCTGCGCAAAATGGCTCACTGGCGGGTGTACGCTCCGGTCATGCGATGTCAATTGCCGACCTGCGTCGTCTGCCGACCGTTACCGAGCTGGCAACTTATGTTGGCGGACCAAATATTGCTGCCGCAGCCACGGGTATCGAAGTTGTAATCAACGGTACAACTTACACCGTTCAGACTTTTACCGACACAACCTGTACAGCACCAACAGCCGCTGTTGCTAACACTGTCGGCTGTATCGGAACCATTAACTGATTCCAGCTCTCATCCGGAGCAGGACCGAAAGGGTGGGCTGATGCCCGCCCTTTTTTTTGGACGTAACGCCATGGATGTCGCCAATACTGAAAATCACTGTCGCGGGTTCACGCTGATCGAGCTTGTTTCAGTGCTGTTAATACTCGGTATCGTGGGTAGCGGTATCATGTTGCGCTGGTCGCCCGGTGACCAGTCTCTTCCTGCACAAGCCGATCTGCTGGCACGCAACCTGCGCCACGCACAAGCCATGGCGATGGCGCGCGGTGTTGCGCTGACACTGGATGTTCAGTCCACCGGCAACTATGCCATCACCAATGGCGCTGCGGCGGTTCGGGATTCTGCCGGCGAGCTGCAAAACTTCGCTCTGGCAAATGGCGTCACCCTTAGCATTACCGATCTGCGCTTCGATTCTCTCGGCAGGCCCTTGAATGGAAGCAACCTGATGTCAGTTGCACAGAGCTGGACGCTGAGTGGCGAGAACTCCACTGCAACAGTGCAAGTGCAGCCACTGACCGGCTTCGTCACGGTAACGCCATGACACCTTCACCTCACAGCCGTGCTGCAGGTTTTACCCTGCTCGAACTTATTGCCGTAATCGTCATACTGTCCGTTGCTGCGGT
>CAZHPJ010000411.1:1180-2988 GCA_964534585.1 uncultured Sandaracinaceae bacterium
GTTTTACCCTGCTCGAACTTATTGCCGTAATCGTCATACTGTCCGTTGCTGCGGTGCCGATTACCGGACTGTTCACCAAAGCCAGTCTGAGCCTGCTCAACAACCAGCGGATACAGACTGCGACACAACTGACGCAAGAGCAGGCGGAGCTTGTTTTGGGTCGTCGTCGCAACCAGGGTTTCGCTGCCACGGTGTTTGCCGGCTATCCTGCTGAAACACTGACGGGTAACTACACTGGATTTAATCGCACAACAACTATAACGCAACCCGCACTGCCGCCAGGCTGCCCGGCTGTCAATCAGTGCGCACTGGTAACCGTTTCTGTAAATACCGGTGGTCCAGCCTTGTCAGAAATCACCTTTGTGCTGGTGAATTACTGATGGCTCGCCGACAAGCTGCAGGCTTCACTTTGCTGGAAATGGTTGTCACCATAGCAACCTTGTCGATTCTCGCCATGCTGGTAACGCCATACCTCAGTCTGTCGGTGCGTGCCTACAATGACAATGCTGTGGAATCTCAAATACTCGGGGAACTGCGTTACGCCAGTGAACGCATCGCAAGAGAGCTACGTGATATAAGACGTAATCCAGCATCGCCTGCAGACTACGATATCGCTACACCATTTGTATCCAACCGCATCAGATTTTCTCGCAATGATGGGGAACGCGTCACCATTGATAGCGCAACATCTGCGCTGAATCTCAGTTACTTCTCTTTGCAGGGTGATTCACCTTTCCCGCTCAGCACCTCTCTTCAAGGCATTACGTTCAGCTATTTCCAAAGTGATGAAGTAAACCCGGCACTTGGCAGTAGCGACCTGGCCTATATCGAATTCGAAATTCAGCTTGGCGCCAACGGAAACACCTACAGCCAACGTAGCCGTGTAGCCCTGAGAGCACAACCGTGAACGCGTCATCCCGACAACAACGTGGTGCTGTAACTTTGGTCGGTGCTCTTTTTATTGTTGTTATATTATCGGTAATGGCTGTCTCACTGTTGCGTATGGCCAGTAGTAATATTCTCGACAGTGCTATACATAACGATGCCGTAGAGGCTTTGTTTGTAGCCGAGACGGGTGTAGAACATGCCTCATTTTTGTTTGCCGGCACCGGCAACTGTACCGGATTGGTAAATACAAACCCTGTAAATGCCGGGCGGGGAAGTTTTGTATTGACCAATGCAATTGTACAACCGGGCGGTGAATGTCGGGTTACGGTTACAGCCAGTGTTGGCTCCGCGCCCAATGCTGCGCCTGCTGTACGTACGATCAATGCAGATCTGCGCCTGAGCGGGGCCAGCGACGGCTGGATCGTTGGTGATAACGGTACCATTCTGCGCTGGGATGGTGCTAACTGGAATGCTTTCGCTTCACCCACAACCAATGATTTGTTTGACGTACATTGCGTCAGCACCGTTGACTGCAAAGCCGTTGGGGCGAACGGTACCATTATTCACTGGGATGGAACTGGCTGGACACAAGTGACATCAAATACGACTCGTGACCTGTTTGCGGTAAGCTGCGAACCCGACAACCCGAACTACTGTTTTGCTTCCGGCGGTCTCTTTCTCAACTTTGGTTTCTTTTCTTTATCTGGCCTTCCATCGCTATCCACATAAACTAAATACCCTCGTAATACTAACCATGCCTTAATAGATTCTCCAAGACTGCGCCTGCCTGCGGTATATCTTTGTATTGTATCTATCACTACACCCACAATAATGTCTATATTAACTCCCTCTTCCTTTATATTAAATAACTCCTCTATATCCATCAATAAACTTCGTATATTCGCTGGAATGATACTAAT
>CAZHPJ010000412.1:0-2983 GCA_964534585.1 uncultured Sandaracinaceae bacterium
CCGAAGCGCCCGCGGAGACGAGCGCGTCTTAAGAGAGGCAGTCATGAGCGCGAAGAAACTCAAAGTAACGCAGATCAAGAGCGAAATCGGCCGCATGGACAAGCAACGGCGCGTCCTTCGGGGCCTTGGCTTGCGTGGCCCGAACACGGAGGTCGTGGTGGACAACACCCCGTCGTTCCGCGGGATGGTCAAGAAGGTCCTGCACCTCGTCGAAGTTGAGGAAGTCAATGACTGAGCAGAGCAAAACGCCAATCCTATCCCGGCTTCGCCCCGCAGAGGGCGCGGTCCGTGGGAAGCGACGTAAAGGGCGCGGCCCGGGCTCCGGCCTCGGCAAGACCGCTGGCCACGGCCAGAAGGGCCAAAAAGCAAGGCATCCTGGTAACTTCAGTAAGCTCGGCTTCGAAGGCGGGCAGATGCCCCTGTATCGGCGCATCCCCAAGCGTGGCTTTACCAACCCCTTCACGAAGAAGGTAGCGACGGTCAACGTCAAGGACCTAGCTCGCTTCGACGCGGGGGCCACGGTCGATGAGGCGGCTCTGCGAGAAGCTGGCCTCATCAAGCGTAAAGTGGACATTATCAAGGTTCTCGGCGATGGCGAGCTCGAGAAGGCTCTCAACGTCAAGGTCCACGCTGCTAGCGTGACTGCCACGCAAAAGATCGAGAAAGCGGGCGGTACTGTCGAGCTAGTCGTAGCGACCGCCTCCTAACTGAAAGCCCGTAGCAACCCATGAGCACCCTCGCGAACATCTTTCGAATCCCTGAGCTCCGCCGCCGCATCCTGTTCACGTTGGGGATGCTGGCTGTCTATCGCCTCGGGATTTTCATTACGACCCCCGGTGTCGACCGGGCCGCAATGCGTAAGTATGTGGCTGGCCAGTCGGGTGGCTTCTTGAGCCTCTTCAACCTGTTCTCAGGTGGTGCGCTCGAGCAGGCATCGATTTTCGCGCTCAACATCATGCCCTACGTTTCGGCGAGCATCATCTTGTCGCTGATGACGGTCGTGGTGCCCTCGCTCATGGAGCTTCGCAAGGAAGGCGAAGCGGGCCAACGCAAGATCAACCAGTACACCCGTTACGGTACCGTTGCGCTCAGCCTGTTTCAGAGCATGGGGCTCGCGATGCTGTGGGAGGGCTGGAACGAGAGCTCCACGGCTGGTGACATCGTCGCCGATCCGGGTTGGAGCTTCCGATTGATGACCGTGCTCGCGCTCACGACCGGCACCTCGTTCCTGATGTGGCTCGGCGAGCAGATCACCGAGCGCGGTCTCGGAAACGGCATTTCGCTCATCATTTTCGCGGGCATCGTCTCGAACCTGCCTGATGCCCTCTTCATGACCCTCGAGCAATTCGAGCTCGGGGAGCTGCTGCCAATCGACATGATGCTGTTGATTGTCATCGCCCTCGGGACGACGGCCTTCATCGTGTACTTCGAGCGTGCGCAGAGGCGGCTTCCGATTACCTATGCCAAACGGATGATAGGCCGGAAGATGTACGGTGGGCAGCAGTCTCACCTCCCGCTTCGCGTGAACATGGCCGGCGTCATCCCGCCGATCTTCACTTCATCGTTGCTGATGTTTCCGGTCACCCTGGCGGGCACCAACATCCCGTTCATCTCGGACGCAATGCGGTGGATCAGCAACAACCTGGTTCCAGGCGGCTGGGTCTACGTCATCGTCTTCGCGACCATGACGATCTTCTTCTGCTTCTTCTACACGGCGATTACCTTTCAGCCGGTCGACGTGGCAGAGAACCTCAAGAAGCAAAGCGCTTTCATCCCCGGCGTGCGGCCAGGTAAGGCCACAGCCGAGTACATCGATGCGGTTCTGACCCGAATCACCGTCGGCGGCGCTCTGTACGTTGCGGCGGTCGTCACGCTTCCGACGCTGTTGCAGGCGCGATGGAACGTGCCGTTCTATCTTGGTGGTACCTCGCTGATGATCGTCGTCGGTGTGGCCCTCGACTTCGCTCAGCAGGTCGAAAGCCATCTCATCACCCGTCACTACGAAGGTCTCACCGGAAGCAAGGGCTCCCGTATCCGTGCGAGGAATGCGTAATGGACCTTCTACTCTTTGGGCCGCCTGGCGCAGGCAAAGGCACCCAGGCCAAGTTCCTCATCGACCTACTGGGCATTCCCCAGATTTCGACCGGCGACATGATGCGCGCCGAGCGCAAGTCGGGGTCGGACCTGGGCAAGCAGTTCGACGAGTACATGTCCGCTGGAAAGTTGGTGCCGGACAGTCTGGTCCTGGACTTGATGCTGAAGCGTCTGACGCAGGACGACGCCAAAAACGGTGCGATCTTCGATGGTTACCCTAGGACGGTGGCTCAGGCGGAGGCACTGGACGCCTTGCTCGAAAAGCTCGGCCGGCGCATCGATCGGGTGGTTTCCCTCGAGGTTGCACTCGACAATATCGTGGAGCGCGTGACGGGTCGAAGGGTCTGTTTGGACTGTGGACAGACCTATCACGTCCGCTATACTCCGCCGCCCCGAAACGGAGTATGTGTCTCCTGCGGGGGAAGCAAGATCGTGCAGCGTTCGGATGACACCGAAGAGGTCGTTCGGAAGCGGTACGAAGAATACAAAGCCAAGACCGAGCCGGTTCTCGCCCACTACGCCGCAAAGGGCGTCGTGAGGGGCGTGGAAGGTGTCGGATCACTAGAAGAAATCACGGAACGTATCAAGGAAGCAATTGGGGTTGACTAACGAGCGGGATGATTGAAGCCAGAACGACCCGAGGCACCATCGAAGCGGTGCTACCGAGGGCGCTATACCGAGTGAGGCTCGATGACGGCGAAGAGATCACCGTGTCGGTTTCCGCGAAGGCCAGACAGGTCACGGTGAGGCTCCTACCAGGCGACGGTGTGATGGTTGAGATATCCCCTTACGACCCGACGAGAGGACGAATTAAGGAGAGGCTGACATGAAGGTTCGACCAAGCGTCAGAAAAATTTGTGAGAAGTGCAAGATCGTGCGCCGCAAGGGC
>CAZHPJ010000413.1:0-2980 GCA_964534585.1 uncultured Sandaracinaceae bacterium
GGGCAACCGCCTCGGTCCGATCACCTGGGTTCTCTTCCTGGTGATCTATCTCTCCGCGCGCATGGTCGAGATCTGATGTCCGAGCCGCCGCGCCATCCGTTCGTGTCCCTCCGGGTGCGGCCCGAGCAGCTCGAGCTCGCGCAGCTGAGGCTTTGGGAGCTCGGCGCGACCGGTCTCGAAGAACGTGATGAGACCACGCTCGTGCGCGAGTCGGCGTCTGGCCAGGCCGTCGTCATTGCGGCGTTTCCCGACGAAGCTGCGGCGCAATACGCGTTGAGCGAGATCTGTACGGAGTACGCAGCGGAGGTCGTTTACGTGCCAAGCGAAGACTGGGCCACAGAGTGGCGGCGGGGCTTCAGCGCGCAGCGCATTGGTAAGCGTCTCCTGTTGCGTCCTTCTTGGGAGGTGGCGCAAAGCAAGCCCGACGACGTGGTCGTGACGATCGATCCAGAGAATGCGTTTGGAAGCGGCGACCATGAAACGACCAGGCTCGTGCTGGAGATGCTCGACCAGTGTGTTGTCGGTGGTGAGCGTGTGCTCGACGTCGGATGCGGTAGCGGGGTTTTGTCCATCGCGGCGCTCCGTCTCGGTGCGGCGTCCGCGGTGGCGATCGACATCGACGAGGATGCGGTTGTAATCACGCGCCGCAACGCAGCTCTCAATGACGTGGCTTCGCGCATCCAGGTGTTCGCGCGGTCTTTGGGCGACATCGATGGCGCCTACGACATCGTCCTCGCCAACATCGAAACGAGGGTCCTGAGCCTCATGTCCAACGAGCTCCAAGGGCGCATCACATCCGGTGGCAGCCTGGTGTTGAGCGGCATCCTCCTCTGCGAGCGGGACGAGCTGCTCGCCGCCTATGCCCCGATGCGCTTCGAGGCATGCCTCGAGGAGGGCGAGTGGTGCGCTTGCCTGCTCAGACCGGTGGAATCATGACGGTCCGAAGGCTCTACGTGCCGGATCTGCCTGAGGGCGGTGGGGTGGTCACCCTCGCAGAGGGGCCGAGCCGGCATGTTCGTGTGCTCCGTCTGCGCACCGGCGACCAGGTCGTGCTCTTCGACGGCAAGGGTCGCGCCGCTTCGGCCCGGCTCGGATCGGTCGGTGACCAGGTCGTGTGCCAGGTGGAAAGGCCTACGGCCTCCGCGACGAGGCCAGCGCGCGTCATCTTGATGCTTGCGATTCCGAAAGGCTCGAAGCTCGACGACTGCGTGCGCATGGCCACCGAGCTGGGTGTCGACGAAGTGGCGCTGATGCACACCGAGCGCACCGTCCCCCGATGGGACCGGGAGCGCGCGCGGTCGCGTGTCGATCGACTGACGCGGATCGCCAGCGAAGCGGCGGCTCAGTGTGAGCGAAACGACGTCCCCATCATTCACGGCCCCCAACCATGCGGCGCCTGGCTCGGAGCGATGCCCAAGCATGCCCGAGGGGTCGTGTTCGGTGCGCGAGCGCACGGGGCCTTGAAGCTAGATGGCGCCCCTGAACAAGTATGGTGTGCCGTCGGTCCGGAGGGGGGATTCACTGACGCGGAGATCGCGCTATTCGAAGGGGCCGGTTTTGCCGTCGCGAGCCTAGGAACGTGGGTCCTGAGGGTCGAGACGGCGGTGCCGGCTGCCCTGACGATCATTCGGGACCGCCTCGGAGCGTCTTGACAAGCTCGTTGACACGCCGATGGAAGCAACGCCACCATTGCGCTCGGTATGTCGGTTCTCGCCTCGCTCCTGGTCCGTGACCAGGTGATCCCCGTCGATCAGGTCCAAGCAGCGATCCAGGAGCAAGTGATACGTGGTGGTAACCTCGATACCGTGCTCCTCGAGCTCGGTTGCTTGCGCGAGAACGAAATGAACGCCTACTCGGCAGCCGTATACGGGCTTCTGCCGGCAACACGCGACGAAGTGATGCAGACGCCGATCAGCACCATTCGCGTGTTACCGCGGGAGTTCGCCGTTCGGCATCGGTTGATTCCCGTTGCGCGTACCGAAGAGACCGTCGTGCTCGCCGTGGACCGTCCCCTGCCGGACGCGACTCTGCGTGAGATCTCCTTCGAGCTCGGGATCGACCCCGTGCAGCGAATCGTCTGCTCGGTGCGTGTCGAAGCGGGGTTGGCTCGTCACTATGACATCGAGATGACGGCTCGGATGCGCCACCTCAACGACCGGCTCGAGGCCGCAGACGCCGGTTCGATTCCTTACGTTGCACCGTTCGAAGGCGTGGGAAAACGAAGCTCGCTTCCGCCGATGAAAGAGATCTCCGGCTCCTATCCGCGCATCGATTCTTCGATTCCTGCGCCGGTTGCCATCGCCGCTACGGAACCCCCGCCGGCCGTGCTGCCCCAGATCGGCTCTTCGGTTCCTGCCGGCACGTTTCGCGATTCCGATCCGGCGGCGTCTGAGCGCAAGCGCTCGGAGCCGAAGTCAGGTTTTCTGAACGCGACCCGATATAGCCTTCCTCCGCGCCCGCCCGAGGTCCTCGGCAGGCCATCGGCGCTACGCAAGACTTCGCAGCCACCTTCGAGGAGCGGCCGTTCCCAAGGGCCTAAGCCGCATGAGCCGGTAACGGCTTGGCAACCCGCGCCCCCGCCTTCGACCCAGCAACGACGCTCGATCCCTCCGGATCCGAGACGTGACAACGACGGAAGTGCCATGAGCCACGACGTTGTGTCCCTCAGTCCGCATGCGCCGGATTCTGCGCCGCCCAATGTCGACAGCGAACCCGCCGGACGAAGATGGGGTCCTGCGCCTCCGCCCACTGCGCGTGACGGCTCGCTTCCGAGTGTCATCGTCGACGTCGGCGATGACGTCGAGCGCCTGGTTGCGGAGCTCCGCGATGCCAGCCCCGAGGACGAAATGGTAATTTTGCCGGTGTTGGCCGCCGGTGAGGTTGCGCTACCCGCCCTTGCTAGAGAATTTCCAGGCCAGCTTTGGTTCGATCGCAACGAGCCCCATGCCCGGATCCCAGCGGGCAGGGACGTGTCACCGGT
>CAZHPJ010000414.1:0-2977 GCA_964534585.1 uncultured Sandaracinaceae bacterium
TCGCGAGCACGGCTGTCCCTAGCCGTTCTCCGGTGATGCGATTGACCTCGGTGCTCGGTGTCGTGTCGCGCCGTGCCCGGGTGAGGTGCTAGCCTCCCGCGGATGGTGCGGGTGGCTGCATTTGGGGTGTTCCTGGTCGTGTTGCATTTGGGGCAGCCGATCGTCATTCCCGTTCTTCTGGCGACTTTGATCGCGATCAGCCTTTCGAAGATTCTCGACCTTACTGAGAAGGGACTCCCCAGTTGGGCAACCGTGTCGCTTGCATGCCTTGCAGCGGTGGCAGTGGTGACCGGGCTCGGCTTTCTCACGACGCGGGCCGCCACCGACTTCGCGTTGGCGTTCGGGCAGTACCATGGGGATTTCGACCGCCTGCAGGCTGAGACCGCATCCTGGCTCTGGAGCCAGGGGTTGGGCATTCCGGCCACCGCCGTCGAGCAGTTCGACGCGAGCGAGCTCATGCGTGTCCTTACCGTCCCCGGTCTGACCCTCGCGCTCAGCGTGGTTTCGGCAGGCTCGCTCGTCCTGCTGATCACGGTGTTCCTCGTCGTCGAGAGCGGCGCCATCTCGCAGAAGCTCAAGGACACGGATCGGCTGGGGCGGCTCGATGTCCACGTGCTCAAAGGGGCGGCGCGCGACGTGCAGCGCTATCTCTTGATCAAGACCGTGACCAGCGCAGCGACGGGCCTTCTCGTCGCCGGCCTGACCAGCGTTGTCGGGCTCGGGCATTCTCTCTTGTTCGGATTGATCGCGTTCGTCCTCAACTACATCCCAAGCGTCGGCAGCATCCTCGCTTCGATTCCGGCAATTGCACTGTGCCTACTCACGCTCGGATGGTTTCCGGCGTTCGGGCTCGCCGCGGGTTACTTCATGATCAACTTGCTCATCGGAATCGTAATCGAGCCACGTTGGGCAGGGCAGGCGACCGACCTATCGCCCTCGGTGGTCGTTCTTTCGATGGTCTTCTGGGGCTTCGTACTCGGGCCGATCGGTGCGCTCCTCTCGGTCCCGCTCACCATCATCGTGCGCATGACCGCGGCGCAGTCGGAGGAATGGTCGTGGCTCGCGATGCTCCTCAGCTCTCCCAAGAGCGCACGGAACTGACGGCGCTCAACCGGCCTCCGATGAGCGAGCGCGGCTCTAGCCGGTGGCGGCTCTGTTCGTGAGGCCGGCGAGGGCGTAGGCGGCGATCGGCACGATCTGTCCCGCATCCTCAATGCCATGAACACACCAGCGGGCGGCATCCTGCACGTTCGGGAACGCTTTGTTGGGCGCCGGCTGCGGCGAGATCCAGCGAAGCGCCGTGTACGCGCCACGGACGATCGTGTTCTGAATGACGATGGCGCTGCCGATGTTCTTCTGGCGAATGATCGGCCGCCGGCCGTCTTCGAACGCCTTCATCTGCCGCCGCAACGTGGCATCGGGCACTTTGGCGATCGAGGTCGTGTCGACGAGCAGCGCGTGGCGGACAGGCGCCTCGAACACATGCTCGTAGCAGCGTTGCATGTACTCGATGTCGTCTGGCGTCGTGACCGGTGGCATGGTGATCACCACGAGCGGCCACAGCGACACGTCGAACACTAGACCCACCCCGGCGGGCGGTCCGCTAATCCTCAGCTCTTCCCCCATGCGGTGATTATCGGCATTACCGCCAGTGAAGCAAGCGACGCGTCATAGTTTACATCGCAGCGAGGTTTGTAACGGTCAGCTCGTAGCGTCGACGCCAGGGCTAGAGATGCTTCCGGGCCGCCTGGTTGAGCTTCGCCTCGAACAGGTCTTCCCGAAAACCGATGTAGACGAGCTCGTCGATCTGGAAGGTCGGGATCGACTTGCGTGGGTTGAGCTCGCCAAGACGTTCAGCAGCGGCTGGGTTTTCGTCGGTGTCGAGCTCGGTGAAGTCGATGCGGTTCGATGTCATGTATTCACGCGCCTTGCGGCACACGCCACACCATCGGGTCGCGTACATCGTGATGGTGACGCGCCGTCGAGCGAGGTTCCATTTCCATTCGGGGATCTCCGTGTCCGTGGCCCTCGTAGGTCGGAGCGGAGGGTTCTCGAGCCGCGCACCCTCTGAGCTCGGCTTCGGGACAGGAACGTCATGACTCCGGACTGGCGGCTGTGGTGGCAGCGGGCTCGCCGGCCCACGTGTTGCGGTTGGGACGCCCCGCCGCGGCACAACCTTGGGCTCGAACCCGAACGAAGAGAACGCCCAGGCCACACCGAGCACCGCGAGCACGATGGGAATGATCGAGGCCCACCATGCGCTTCGTGCCGGCGGGACCTTGGAAGGCATCTCGCTCAAACGGCACAGCTCACATTCGCCGTTCCGATCGAGCGGGAGTTGATGCTTCTCGCAGATCTCCATCGGTTCCACCGTCTGCGCCTCAGTCTAGCACGGGCAAGGAAAGCAGCTCAGAACGTTCCGCTACTGCACCACGACGCACTTCGCTGCGCCTACGCTACCCTGGTTGTTGTCCTCGCCACATTCGAGCGCAACCGAAAGGCCTGCCGCTTCGTCATCAACCGTCACGTAGAAGTCCCAGGGTCCGATATCCCCGGCTGCCGGCGTGAACTCCACGACGAGGACCTCACTTTGTCCGGGAAGCAATGCCACCGTGCTGGCCTCGAAGCCGAGTAACACGCCATCGGGTACCGTGCCCTGGTAGAAGCCAACCGGCACCCCAGCTTCGACGCCGAGCGAGCCGGTGTTCGCTATTTGCGCTTGGATGGCGATTGCGCTGGGACACGCGCTCGTGTTGAGCGACAGCCCAGCGACCGAGAGATCTGGCGCGTTGAAGACGCCTTCACCTTGAACGTTCTGCCGGTAGTTGTTCAGCCCGTTGCCCGACCAACTGTCGCTCTCTTGCGCCGGGATCGCACCCGACGCTTCGACGTTGGTGACGTGATAGCTGTGCTGGTTCCACACCTGCCGCGTCCGTACCCACTTGTCGTTCGTGTCGCCAAACGCGATCAGGCCGTG
>CAZHPJ010000415.1:0-2972 GCA_964534585.1 uncultured Sandaracinaceae bacterium
GGTGTTGCTCGGGCAGAGCGGCGCGACCGAGAACGTTTAGCGCGGCGCGCGCCGCAAAACCAAGCACGGCGTTGGGTAAGACGAGGCGATTCCCGAGCCCGGTGATCAAAGCCACGGACAGCGGTCTTTTCGGCGCGCAGAACAGCACCATGTAGGGTGCCGACGCGTACAGGTCGCACGCGGCTAGGCGCATCTTGACCGCGAACGGATCGTGAAGCATCGCCGGCCAGTGCTGACGAATCAGCGGCATGACGAACCGATCGTACTGGCGCGATGTGACATCTCGGATGCCGACGGTCAGCTGGGTCACTGATGGATCGGCTTTCCCCATGAGCGCCCGAAGCTGCCCAACACGCTCGTCGCGCGAGAGCGACGATGCGGAAACGATTGTGGTGGAAGGCTCGGGAGCCGCAGGATCAAACATCGCTCGATGCGAGCGTAGCAGAGGATGAGATACCTGATCAGATCTGAATCCGCTCGGAGGATCTAGCGTCGAATCGATCTCGGCCTGTCGCTCCACGAGGGATTGGGAGAAGCCCGGTTCGAGATACCGCATGAGTAGCGGGGCTCACGCGCTGCGAGGCTTACTCTTGCATCCCGGTCACGTTTGCCTTTCGAAACGCGAAGGTCAGCATACTGTGGAGGCCGGTGGGGAACGCTCGCTTGAGCCAGTCCGAGGTGCGCGCGTCGGCTCCGATTAGAACACGGCGCTGGTTGCGCTCGATGGCGCGCACGATCAACCGGCCGGCCTTGTCCGCGTCGGTGCCGTACTTGTCGGCCATCTCGATGGCCTTTGCCCGCTCGTCGGGGTCCTCGATTCGCGAGCTCCGGATGAGAGAGGTTCGAATCACTCCGGGGTGCACGGAGGTCACCGAGACGCTCGTGTTGGCGAGCTCGGTCCAAAGCGCCTCGCTTAGCGCCTTGACGCCCGCCTTGGTCAGCGAGTAGCAGGCCTGACCGGGCATGCCGAAGAAACCGAACAAGCTCGACAGGTTGACGATCTGCGCCCAATCGGCCTGCTTGAGGTGCGGGAGAAAGAACTTGCAGCCATAGAGCACGCCCCAGAGGTTGACACCGATCACCCATTCGGCGTCTTCGATGCTGTGGTCATCGAACATCGCACCGACCGATACGCCCGCGTTGTTGACCAGGATGTGCACCTGACCGTGCGCCGCAGCGACCTCGTCGGGAAGCGCTTGCATCCGCGCTTTGTCGGACACGTCTGCGATGTGCGTCGTGCACCGGCGATCGTTCCGGGCAACGGAAGACCGGGTCTCTTCGAGCCCCGATGCGTCGACGTCCACCAACGCCAAGTGACAGCCCTTGGCCGCCAGGTGTTGCGCTATCGCGCGTCCGATCCCAC
Organism: uncultured Sandaracinaceae bacterium; assembly: GCA_964534585.1. Lineage (GTDB taxonomy): Bacteria > Myxococcota_A > Polyangia > Polyangiales > Houyiibacteriaceae > SG8-38. The sequence continues at coordinate 1,364 of CAZHPJ010000415.1, forward strand.
TGGCAGCTCCTGTCACCACAGCCACCCGCTCGTCCAGATTGCGTTTCGTCATATCAGACCGAGCCTGCCACAAATCCTATCGACACAGCTGATGGCGGCCACAATTGCGTTCTTTCCGGACGCAAAGAACACAACAATGACCCGACCGTGGTCGCGCAGCACGCGCTGTTCGGCTCGCCTCGCTGCGACTATTGGGCCGCCAGCTGTTTCGCCTCAGCGGCCTGCTTCGCAGTCTGCACGAATGGCGACGGGGAACCGACGTCTTCAGCCATCTGTGTAGCGAGCCACTGCTTACTTCCTGCCTTCAACATGGCCGCCCGTTGGGCCTCGAGCACCTCGCGACAGTAGGGGATCATCCCCTCGAAATGCGTGTAGAGGACGGCAAGCGTAGCCAGCGCCTCGATACCCTTACTGTTGTTGAAGAGCACCGTCGTGAAGGCCTTCCAGAACGGACCGCGCATAGAGGGACTCTTGGTGGCGTGCCAACACAGCCTCGCGAACGTCCGCATGTTCCGTGCGAAGATTTTCCATCCGGGGACCAGGTTTGGCAGGGTGTCGAGTCGACAGGCGACGTCGGCGCATCGCGCAAAGTAATTAGCGGGGTCGTAGGAGTACTCCATGATCTCGAGCAGGTCGGACACCAGCGTGGCGGGGTCCCTCTGCGGAACGAACTGGACGCCTGCTGAAATCTGGTCGCGAGCAATGTCGCCATTGGCGGTCTTCGGCAGGTCTACTCGGGCCGCTGGAAACAAGCGGCCTTCCCGCTCGAGACGTTTGGACATCCCGGTTCCAGGCAGCGGGTAGATGATCGAGGACATGACCCACGGGATCGACGTCTCTTCGATGCAGGTGATCACCTGCTCCTTGATGTCGTCGGGCTCACCGTCCATGCCCAGCAAGAAACCGGAGTGCACGGTTGCACCCGCGATCCTGTAGATGCGGTCGACTGCCTCCGCGATGGAGAAACCGGTGTTTTGCGCCTTCGACGCCGTGAGCAGGGCCTCCTCGGACGGCGTCTCGATGCCCACGAGGAAGTACCTGAAGCGCGCCTCGCGTAGCAGCTTCAGCAGCTCCTCGTCTTTGGCGATGTTGAGCGTCATGCTGGTCGAGAACGTAAACGGATATTTGTGATCCTTCTGCCACTGCGACAGCGCTCGAAGCATCACCTTGGCCTTCTTCATGTTGCCGGCAAAGTTGTCATCGAAGAAGTCGAGCTGACCGCGGTATCCAGTGGCATAGACGACGTCGAGCTCTCCCAGGAGCTGCTCGGGCAGCTTGAATCGATACCCGTCGAAGATGTCGATCACATTGCAGAACTCACAAGTGTACGGGCACCCGCGCGAGTACTGAAGCGCCAGATAGAGGTAGTCGCTATGCTTGATGAGGTCGAAGCGAGGAGGTGGCGCATCGCCGATATCGGCCATGCCATCGGCTGCGATGATCAGGCCATCCGGGCGCTCCCCGTTTTCCAGAATAGCCACGAGCTCGGGCACTGTTTTCTCCGCTTCGCCTACACACAGAATGTGGGCTCCGCCTTCGGCATAGGGCGTGGCATTGACCGTCACATCCGAACCCCCGAGCACCACGATCTTGCCCAAGTCCCTGGCCC
>CAZHPJ010000416.1:0-2969 GCA_964534585.1 uncultured Sandaracinaceae bacterium
GGTGAACAGCAAGTCGGCAGTTTCAGAAAAGCCGACCGTGCGTATCAGGGCCCTGATGCCGGCCGTGTGGTAGCCGAGGCCGAGACGAGCGGGGGGGACGGCGAAGCGGGCGTCGTCTGCGGCGTAGCGAAGGTCTGCCGTCAGTGCGATAGCCGCGCCACCACCGATGCAGAAGCCATGAATCGACGCAAGAAGCGGCTTCGCGAGCCCACGTAAAGCGGCGAATGCGCGTGCGGTCATGGCGTCGTATTCTCGCCCGGCGTTTCCTGCTCGCGTGCGCTCGAACTCCGAGATGTCAGCGCCCGAGACGAATGCTTCCGATCCCGCGCCGCGCATGATGACGACGCGAACGCTCGAGTCTTCTTGCACCGTCCGCACCGCTCGAGGGATCGCCTCCCACATGTCGACGGTGATCGCATTGCGACGCTTCTCGTGATCGAACACCAAGCTCGCGACAGGTCCGTCTCGCTCGATTCTGACTTCGCCGCTCATCGGGGCCCAGCCTAGCAGCAAAAAACATCGAAGCTCGACCCGCGCCGCGAGCCTGCAGGTGACGCTAGAGCATACGGTTGATGACGGCCTTGCGGCGTACCTCGTCGAGGAAGATCTTCTCCTGACGGACCATGGCAGCGTCTAGCATCTCGCGATAGAGTTCCTGTTTCATCTCTTCATACGAAGGGAAGTCTGCGCCGGCCTGGCGATCCTGCAGAAAGAAGATGTGGAAGCCGGAGCTGCCTCTCACTGGCTGGCTGATCTCACCGGCGCTGAGCGGCGAGAGCGCCCGCTCCAAGTTTTCGGGCAGCTCGCCTTCCGAAAGCCAGCCGAGATCGCCGCCGCCTAGCGTCTCGGCGCGCGCGTTGAAGTTCTCCGGCGTCAGCGCGGCGTGAATCGCCTGCGCCTCCTGTCGAACAGCAGCAACTTGGATCGCCGACGCTCCATCTTCCACCGGCACCACGAGGTGCGACACGTGAAAGCGAAGCTCATTGCCTCCCTCGCGTGCGCGCTGCTCGTAGCGCGCCCTGACCTCTTCTTCGGTGACGTTGACGCGTGATCGTACCCGCTCGTTCATCACCTTCAGGCGAATTAGCTGTCTCTTGAGATCCTTGCGGTACTGGGCTTCGGTAAAGCCTTGTCCTTGGAGAGCTTGCTGGAACTTCTCTTCGCTCAGGTTGTTCCGTAGCCGGAGGTTTTCGATCGCGTTGTCGGCGTCCGCGTCTGTCACACGGATTCCGCTGCTCGACGCCAATTGGCGAATTAGCTGTTCGTCGATCAGGTAGTTGAGCAACTCATCGTAGAGAGTCTTGAGACGGGACATCCGCTCCGTTTCCGTCGATGCCTCCGCAACTTGTGGCAGAAACGGAACCGCGCGCTTTCGCAGGTCGCTGAGAAAGATCGCTTCGTTGTTCACGGTAGCCACTACCCGTTCGACGACGTCCGCGCTGGCTGAATTGGCCGTGAGTAGTAAGCCGAACGCGGCGATGGTGAGGCGTGTCATCATCGGCCTTGCGGAAGGTCCGGAATGTCGACCTCAACGCTCTTCAGAGCGTCGTAGTCGACCTCGACCTCGATCTCCTTGCGAAGCCGCTCGGTCAGCGCCTCCATGGCGGCGTCTTTCCTCTGGCGCATGAGCTTGTGGCGAATCGCCCGCTTGGCTTGTGCGTAAGTCCTTTTCAGCGCCGCGCGCTTTCCGGTCAGCATGATGATGTGGTAGCCATCGCCCTCTTCGATGAGCTCGGGATACACAGCGCCCACCCTGTCGAGCGAGAAGGCGGCGTCGCGAATCGCTGCTGGCGGTTGACCGTCGCCCGTGGCCTCGAAGAAGCGGAGGTCGCCGCTGCTGCCCTTGGTCTTCTCGTCCTGGGATTCCTCACGCGCCAACTTGCGAAAACCGGCGAGGTCTGCCTTCTTGGCTTTGGCGAGCACCTTCTTGGCGAGCGTGCGATCCTCGATGAAGATGTGGCTCGCGCGAACCTGAGCGGGCCGATCGAACTCGAGCGGATTGGCGTCGTAAACCGCCTTGACCTCTTCGTCGGTGATCTCCTGGCTCTCGAGCGGCTCGTCGATTTCTTTCTTCACGAGTTGCTGGATCATGGCGTTGCGCCGCGCTCGCTCGATTTCCGGCTTGTCTGCGTAGCCGCGCCGCTTCGCTTCGTATACGAGTAGCTCGAAGCGAACGAGATTGTCGAGGAACTCCTTCCGGCGCTCCGGGCTTTCAAAACGCGCGCGCAGATAGGGAGACTGCGACGCGAGACGGTCGGCGAGCTCTCCGACCGTGATCGAGCGGTCTCCCACTTTCGCGAGCACCTCGTTGGCCTGAGCTTCCGTGAGCCCATGCTTCGGCCATTCTTCTTCGGCGGCCGGTGCTTCTTCAGGCTTCTTGGAGCAACTCGCAGCCGCGACGGCGAGCACGATGATGACGGCACGTTTCCAAGACATCGTCAGCCGGTTAGCATATACCGCATGGGCGGCAACGAGACCAAAGTTCAGGCCGAGGCTCGGCCTGCGAGGACCTCCCGAACCTTGTCGGTCAGGTCGTCTAGCTCGAAGGGCTTGTCGAGGAATCCGTCGGCTCCGTAGAGCGGCGACGTCATCTCGTTGAGGCGCTCCCCGATGCCAGTGAGCATGATGACGCCCGTGCCTCCCAGGGATTTATCCTCGCGGATCGCGCGGCATACCTCCCAGCCGCTCATGCCGGGCATCATGACGTCGAGCACGACGAGGGTCGGCTTTTCGCGTCGCGCGAGGCGAAGGGCTTCTTCGCCGTCCGAAGCTTCGACAATTTCGGCTGGCAGCGAGCTCAAGTGTCGCGCAACCAATGCCAATATTTCCAAGTCATCGTCGGCGACCAGGATCTTCTCGGCATCGTCGAACATACCATCCCGTTCTTCCTTGGCGCCGAGATAGGACGACGCCTTGTCGATCAGCGCGTCGTAAGCATCGTTCGCCCACGGGTGACGGCCGGCGGACTT
>CAZHPJ010000417.1:0-2948 GCA_964534585.1 uncultured Sandaracinaceae bacterium
GTTCCGGACCGGCGGGGTTGACCGCCGCCATCTACACGGCACGAGCCAACCTGAAGCCGATCGTCATCGAGGGGCTGCAGGCGGGCGGTCAACTCATCAACACCACGGACGTCGAGAACTACCCGGGCTTCCCCGAGGGCATCATGGGCCCGGATCTGACCGATCGCTTTCGCGCGCAATCCGAGCGATTCGGCACGGCAATCCACACGGAGACCGTCAACGAGATCGGCCTGTCGAGCCGACCCTTCCATTTCAAGGCCGACTCCCAGGAAGGAACCGCGGACTCGGTCATCATCGCCACCGGCGCGACGGCCAAGCGCCTCGACATCCCCGGCGCCAACGACGGGGAGCTCTGGCAGAAGGGCATCTCGGCCTGCGCGGTGTGCGACGGCGCCCTGCCGGCCTTCCGCGATCAGCCCCTCGTGGTGATCGGCGGCGGCGACTCCGCGGTCGAGGAGGCCTCGTTCCTCACGAAGTACGGCTCTACCGTGTACATCGTTCACCGCCGCGACGAGCTCCGCGCCTCGAAGATCATGCAACAGCGCGCGCTCGACAACCCAAAGATCGAGATGCTCTGGTCACACACGATCACAGAGGCCAAGGGCGCTGACTTCCTCGAGGCGGTTCGCGTCAAAGACCTGAAGACCAACGAAGAGCGTGATATCCCGGTGGCGGGGCTCTTCTTCGCCATCGGCCACACGCCGAACACCGCGTTCTTGAACGGCCAAGTCGACACGGACGAGCAGGGCTACATCGTCACGAAGCCCGATTCGACCCAGACCAACATCCCCGGCGTGTTTGCGGCAGGCGACGTGCAGGACAAGAAGTGGAGGCAGGCGATCACAGCCGCCGGCTCCGGCTGCATGGCCGCCCTAGAAACCGAGCACTTCCTCGCCACCAATCCATAGAAGGGGTCAGACCCTTTTTGGGAAGGCGCTATTGGGCGACGTTGGGGCGTTTGCCGTTGCCGTTTCGGCGCTCGCGGCGCTCATGTCTGCGCAGCACGGCCTGCGCGCGGCGTTCCTTGGTCTTGAGCGAGGGCACTCGTCCGCGATGAGCCGGTTGCTCTTGGTGGTGCTCGTCGAAGGCGCCGGGCTGCGTCCCGAGCTCGAAGAACGCTACCTCACGCTTGGCACGCTCACCCAAGCGCAACGGAACGATGGCAGCCCCTACCCCGGCGCCGACATAGACCGCACCCTTCGGATCCTCCGTGCCACGTGAACCGTAAAGTCCGTGAATGTACTTGTGACCAGCGAGCCTCCCGACGGAAAGCTCATGAAGACGCGCGACCGTGACCTGGCCGGCATGAGTGTGACCGGAAAACACCAGCGGAACCCCAGCCTCCCAAAGTGCGTCGGCTTCCTCTCCGATGTGCGAAAGCCCAATGACCGGCAGGTCGGACCGCAGGCCCTTGAGCGCGTCGCTGCGATCTGCATGCCCGGTGTACGCGTCGTCTAGACCAACCACTTGCAGCCGTTGATTCCGGATGGTGATCGTCGTGTGCGCGTTGTCGAGCACCTCGGCCCCACCACGCAGGAGCGCCCTTCGCACCGGTTCAGCGCCCGCCCAGTGATCGTGATTGCCGAGGACCCCAAACACGGGCGCGTCGATCTTGCTGATCACGTCGATGAGATCGTCGAGGTACACCTGGCTGTGGCAGACGAAGTCGCCGCTGATGACGACGATGTCGGGCTTGCCAGCGTTGGTCATCGAGACCGCGTCGTATTGCACCGCCATGGGCGTGACGCGACCGACGTGCAGGTCGGTCAAATGCGCGACCCGCACCCCTTCCAAGTGCTCGAGAAAACACTCGGGGCCCGCGAACCGGCGGATGCGAAACCGGCGCGAGCTATCGTGCCAAGGGTCCCGCTCACGCAGAAGCTTCTTTCGAAACTTCCGGAGCCCTTCAATGCTGGCAGATCGGCTCATCTTCAAACCAATGTAGTCATTCCGCCCAATGCCCGCACGAACCAGGCGGCGGGCGCTTTCGCGTCAATCTCGAGACGGGCACGTCTGGGCCCTGAGAACGGGGTGGGTGCTGTTTGCGGCGAAGTCGCCAAACGAGGTAGACGCCAGCAGCCGCGACGAGTAACCCTGCCATGATTTGTTGCCACGGCATACCGGAAAACCTATTTGAAACCGAGAAGCTGGCCGCCCTGATAGACCGCGAAGGAGGCCACGTACGCAAGCACCGTCATATACGAGAAGAGGAAGACCGGCCACTTCCAGGACCCGGATTCCCTTCTCACTACCGCGAGCGTGCTCATGCACTGGCAAGCCAGCAAAAAGAAGATCATCAGCGAAATCCCGCTGAGTGGCGTCATCACGGGCGTCCCGTCGGCGTGGCGGGCGTCCCGGAGCGCTTGCCGGAGGGGCTTGTTTGCCTCGTCGGCTTCCCCGATGCCCAAGACCACGCCAAGCGTCGATATGAACACCTCGCGTGCGGCAAATGCACCGATGATTCCGATCCCGATCTGCCAGTCGAAGCCGATGGGTTTGAGCGCCGGCTCGATGGCGTGACCGAACCGGCCACCGAAGCTGTTCCCGAGTTGCTTGGCTGCTTCTTGCGCGTCGAGAGACCGGAGTGCTTCGGCCTTCTCCGTCTCGGACGACATCGTCTGCTCCACCCGCTCACGCTCCGCGGCGTAGTGCTCCGCCACGTCAGCCGACTTGGGAAACGAAAGCAACGCCCAGAGGAGGATGGTCATCGCCAAGATGATCGTGCCTGCATCGACGAGAAAGATGCGCAGTCGGCGCCAGGCGTTGAGCCACAAGATCTGCGCTGAGGGCCAACGGTATGGCGGCATCTCGAGCACGAACGTTGGCGCAGGGCCGGGAAGCACGGTGCGGCGAATCACTGCGGCTGCCGCAAGTGTGACCAGCACCGACAAGGTGTACATCGAGAACAGCGCGACGGCCCCCGCGCTGAACCAGCCCACCGATTGCCC
>CAZHPJ010000418.1:0-2936 GCA_964534585.1 uncultured Sandaracinaceae bacterium
ACATCCACTCCGGCCCGATCGAGGGCGCGCTCTACCTCGGCTTTTTCGATGTGATTGGCTTTGGCACGGTCATCGATTCGTTGGCGGCTATCCGCGCGCTCGTCTTCGATGAGGGCAAGCTCAGCCTGCCTGAGCTGCTCGATGCGCTCGACTCCGATTTCGAAGGTCACGAAGCGATTCGGCAACTGTGCTTGAACGCGCCCAAGTACGGCAACAACGACCCGGAAGTCGATCGGATCGGCCGCGACATCGAGGAGTGCTTTGCCCGCCTGGCCCGGCAGCACACGACAGCGTTCGGTGGTGAGCTCGATTTGCGCTACGTGTCCGTTACCTCGCACGTTCCCCTCGGGCTCCTCGTCGGCGCGACTCCCGATGGGCGCAAGGCGAGGGAGCCGCTGTCCGAGAGCATCAGCCCCTCGCAGGGAAGGGACGTCAAGGGGCCGACTGCCACGCTCATGTCGATCAGCAGCACCAAGTGCGCGCAGTACAAAGAGCGGGCCGCGCGGCTTTTGAACATGAAGCTCTCGCCCGCATCGTTGGTGGGTGAGGGCGGCACCCGGAAGCTCATAGCGCTGATACGCACCGCCTGCGACATGAAGATGTGGCACATCCAGTTCAACATCATCAATCGAGACACGCTTCTAGCCGCGCAGAAGGATCCGGAGAAGTACCGGAATCTGTTGGTTCGAGTAGCGGGCTACAGCGCTTACTTCGTCGACCTCACCGTGGCGCTGCAAAACGAGATCATCCGGAGAACGGAGCACGAATTCTAGCGGGGAAGGAGACCATGACTCCGAACGAGCAAAGCAATGGCGCGCCCAAGGGCTTGGTCTTCAACATTCAGAAGTTTTCCCTTCATGACGGCCCCGGCATACGGACCATCGTCTTTTTGAAGGGGTGCCCTCTTTCCTGCATCTGGTGCTCCAATCCCGAGGGTCAGTCTGCGGCGCCCGAGCTCATTCACGCTGGCGACCGTTGCATCGGCCGGGATGAGTGCGATCGATGCATCGTCGCGTGCCGGGCGCAGGCCATCACCTGGGGTGACGAGGGCGGCATATGCATCGACCGCAGCGTCTGCGATGACTGCGGAGACTGTGCCGAGGTGTGCCCTTCGCGGGCACTGGAGGAATCCGGCGAGTGGGTGGGCGTGGACGATGTGCTGCGCATCGTCGAAGAAGACGACGCGTTTTACGCAAGGTCGGGCGGGGGGCTCACCGTCAGCGGTGGCGAGCCCCTTGCGCAGGGTGCATTCGTTCGGGCTCTTCTCGCGGCTGCATGCAACCGCGGCATCGATACCGCGATCGAAACCTCCGGGCTGTGCAACTGGAAAACGATAGAGGACGTGGCTCCCCTAGCCGACCGGATCTTCTTCGACATCAAGTGTCTAGATCCCGAGAAGCACGAGCAGGTGACCGGGGTCTCGAACCGAAAGATCCTACAGAACTTCCAAAGGCTCCGTGCCGAGTTTCCCCAGGTCGACGTCATCGTTCGCACTCCGGTCGTTCCGGGCGTCAACGACTCCGAAGACGACATCCGGGCCATCGTCGAGTTCGTCAACGATGCAGGCGGCGCCTCTGCCTATGAGCTCCTCCCCTATCACGGGTTTGGAGAGGCCAAGTACACCAAGCTTGGAAAACACTATCCTTTGAGCCACCTTGGGCCGCCGTCCGAAGAGCGCATGAAAGGGCTGCAAAACATCGCCATGTCTCATTTTATGTTGCACTAGCAATAAATCATGGTTATCCTTGCTACTGCAAGGAGCCAGAATGTCTCTCGCAGCCTCGCCCAGTCCCGATGAAGCCACCGTGGTGAGCAAGGCGCTGCTGCGCGCCGCCGAGGTGCTCGGGCTGTCGTCCGCCGAGCTTGCGGAGATCATTGGCACCAGCGAGTCGACGTTGTCGCGCGTTCGCAACGGCAAGCGCGGTCCGATTCCGCTTGGCAGCAAGGAGGGGGAGCTAGCGCTCCTGTTCCTACGCGTGTTCCGAAGTCTCGATGCGCTGGTGGGGGGCAATGAAGTGCATGCGAAGGCGTGGCTCCAGGCCGAGAACCATCACGTCGGGGGTGTTCCGCTTCGGCGCATGAAGAGGATCGAGGGGTTGGTCGATGTCGTCGAGTATCTGGACGCAATGCGCGGCACGATTTGAGCTGCAACGTCTTTCCGGGTCAGCGTGGCGTGCGGTCGAATCCCAGCACGTGACTTCCACGCGGAAGCTGGTCGACTCCGATGATGAGCAGCAAACGCTCGAGGCATTGATCGACACCGCGAAGCCTCCGTGGCCTTTGGGCCGCCGCTTCGTAGGCCTGCATTACCTTCTGGCGACGCCGTTTCGGCATCCACCGCTTCGCTACGGCTCGCGCTTCGGCACGCGGCGCGAGCGTGGCATCTTCTACTGTGCGGAGGCGCAGGCGACGGTGTTTGCGGAGAAGGCGTACTACGTGCTGTTGTTTCTGGAGGGCACGGAAGCGAACATCGAGCCGCTGACGCGACCGTTGACGGTCTTTCAGGTCCGCATTTCGACGAAGAAAGGTGTGGACCTGGTGCGGGCGCCCTTCGACGTGCATGCCGAGCGCATCTCCTCGCCCACGAGCTACCGCGATTCGCAACCTCTCGGCGTCTCCATGCGTGAAGCAGGGGTTGCCGCGTTTCGATATATGTCGGCGCGCGATCCTGAGGGTGGGGTGAACCTCGGGCTGTTCGAGCCGGTGTTCAGCACCAAGAAGCCCAACAACCCCGAGCAATGGATTTGCACTGCCACCCGCGCTCGTATCGAGCTCAAGCCAGGGCCGGCGGTGATGCGGTCGCGCACGAGCTTTCCGCGAAAAGCGTTCGAGGTCGACGGCGTGCTACCGACGCCCGGGGTCACAGCGTAGACCATCCATACGATGGTCGACGGCACCGGCGCCTGGGACGATCTGGTCGACCCCACTCTCGAATC
>CAZHPJ010000419.1:0-2932 GCA_964534585.1 uncultured Sandaracinaceae bacterium
CCGGAGAAATACTGAGGGATGCCTTCGGAGTGCAAGTCGATTAGGACCACGCGGTTGCCCGACCCGGCTGATGGGATCGACGACAACAGACGCGCTCGGTTCTTCGCTGCGACGATCTCTCCGCGCTTCGAGGCGCGCTCCATCGTTTGATAGCCGAACCACGGCAACACGAGGGTCAACGTGTGCGCCCCAAGCTGAACGAGCCCGCATGCGAGGTCGTAGATTTCGAGCATGTCGACGTCGTCGATTGTGCCACCAATCAAGACGACATCGCGCGTTGCGCAGTCGCTTTCGATGCGGCGGTATCGCTCCTCGTCCGGGAAGATTTTGCGCTCCACGACACCCAGGTCGAAATCGCCCGCTCCGGCGACGTCGTCGCCGAGCTCTTGGTATCGTTCGGTCGCGAAAAGGAGCCTCGGTGGCTTCATAGGGCTACCCCCATGCAAACATAGGACGCTTTTGCAAGCTAGTGTTGGGCTAAAACATCGAGAAGCACGTCCGGCAGGTCGGTCATGAGGCCGTCGACCCCGGCCTCGAGGAGCTCGCGCATCTCGCCTGGCTCGTCGACCGTCCAAACGTGGACCTGAATTCCATGATGGTGCGCCGCCTCGACGAATCGCGGCGTGACCACTTGCATGCCGCGGAAGGCCGACGGGATCTGGAGGGCATCGAAGGGGAACATCGCGTGCCGCCACGCGCCCGCCACCACACGCGCCCAGAAGCCGAGCGCACCCTTGCGGCCTGGCGAGGTCGCCACCCGCCCGCGGCTGTGCCCGCGAAATGCCTCCGTCACTTGGTCGTGCTCCGAGGCGACCAGCACCCGGTCGTGAATGCCGTGATGTTCGATGAACTCCCAAAGCCGCCGCGCGAACGTCGGATCATCGGGCTTGATCTCCAGGTTGTAGTGGAGCTCGGGATCGAGCGCGAGGGCCTCCTCGAGGGTCGGAATCTGAGCTCCGGCGCCCCGAAACGAGTAACTACCATCTTCGTTGAAGTTGTGACCTGCATCGAGGCGTTGGAGCGCGGCCAGCGTGTAGTCGCGAAGATTCCCGTGACCGTTGGTCGTGCGTTCGAGCGCGGGGTCGTGGAAGCACACGAACCGACCGTCCGAGGTTTCGTGGATGTCGGTTTCGATGTGCCCGTATCCGAGCTCGGCCGCGTTGCGAAACGCCAAGAGCGTGTTTTCGGGCCAACGCTTCGCGCCACCGCGGTGCGCGAAGGCGATCGGTGTCGTCGGGCCGAAGTAGGGGCGAGGCATCGAGCAGGCAGCATAGCGCCGTTTGTTGCGAGGGGCGCGTGACACTTGTCGGCCGGGGCTTTCGTGCCCATCGTGCGGCGCAAAGGGAGTGCAGGCATGGCGAAAGACTTGGCAGGGAAAGTCGCGATCATCACCGGGGGAGCAGGGGGTATCGGCAAGGCCCTGGCGGAGGAGATGGCGGCCCGCGGTTGCTATCTGGTGCTAGCCGACATCAACGCAGAGCTGCTGGGCGAGACTGCCGCCGAGCTTCGTGCAACGGGGGCGCAGCTCGATGCCAAGACCGTCGACGTTCGCAACGCAGCCCAGGTGCAGACGTTCGTCCAAGAGGCGTTTCGGGAGCTCGGACGCATCGATTACCTTTTCAACAATGCAGGCGTGAACTTGTGCGCCGAGCTTCGCGACACGACGCTCGACGATTGGAATCTGCTGATCGACGTGAATCTGCGCGGTGTGGTTCACGGGGTACACGCGGCCTATCCCATCATGCGCGAGCAAGGTTTCGGCCACATCGTGAACACCTCGTCCGCGGCTGGTTTGATACCGGCTGCAGCGGAAGGTGCGTACGCCGCGACCAAGCATGCGGTGGTGGGGCTGTCATTGGCGTTGCGCGTCGAGGCCGAGGCGTTCGGCGTAAAGGTTAGTGTCGTCTGCCCAGGGCTGGTCGACACGCCGATCCTCGACTCCACGAAGTACGTCAAGCTCGGTTCTGACTCGCTCAAGAAGATCGCACCCGAGAAGCCGATACCTCCTCGAAAGGCGGCACGCCAGATTCTCCGGGGGGTGGACCGGAATCGCTTTTACATCATCATCACTGCCACGGCGCACGCACTGTGGTGGCTCCATCGCTATGCGCCGCGAACTTCGATCCAAGTCGGGAAGATCGCCATGCGCATGTTCCGTGACATTCGCGTCGAGGACGATTGAGCTCAAATGAACTCGGAGCCAATGCCGATGACGCGTAGCGCGCCCTCGTGCACGCGGAACTCCGCCGGCCCGGTTCCTGGCGCCTCGCCGTCGATGTCCATCCAAGCCGTGTTGGCGACCATGTCCACTTCGACGTGTCGTCCGCGGTACGTGCTGACGACCGGAGAGCGTACGTGTGTCCCTTTGTAGAGCCCCGCCATCACGGGAAGCCCACGCAGCGTCGAGGTCGCGCGCAGCAGAATCACATCGAACAGCCCATCGGTCACGCGGGCCTCGGGCGCAAACATCATGCCGCCGCCCGCCCATCGGCCGTTGCACACGCACACGTTGCTGATGTCGTGCTCACCTTCATCTTTGCCGTCGATCTGCAGCCGGATCCGGGCGGGTTTGTACTTCCTTTGGGCGCGAAGCACGGCCTTGAAGTACTTGGCCTTTCCGCTGCTCTTTGATTTTGACTCCGCGACGAAGCGGTCGACGAGGCCACCCATGCCCATCGAGGCGATGTTGAGGAAATAGCGGCCCTCTCTGTGTCCCTCGTCATGCAGGTATTCAACCCATCCGATGTCTATCGGGACGGCTGGCTGCTCGCGGATGACGGCGCACGCACTTTCGAGCTCTTCGGCGCCAGGGATCAATTTCCGGAAGTCACCACCGGTGCCGGCGTGAAGGACGCCCAGGGTGATCTCTTTGTTGACGCCGGATTGCATGATGCCGTCGACGACCTCGCTATGCGTGCCGTCGCCACCGAAC